>WREM01000080.1 GCA_009779335.1 Streptococcaceae bacterium
CATATACAATGTAAAAAACACAGCCTTAGATAAATTTCCGCTTTTACCAAAAAGTATCTTAACAAAGACCACGAGTCAAATTTATATCAACAAATATGGAAATTCTCTTACTGCAACTGTTCCCCAAGTATTAGTAAATAATTACAAACTAATCTATAACAATGGAGATTATCTCATTTATCAAAGGAAATAATAAAGTATGAATCATCAGCACAATCATGAACAAGAGTCCCAAGATTTTTACGATAAAATCGCAGATCATTTTGATCATACATTTGATGGATTTTTAGCCAGTTTTTTTAAGAGATTTATTGTTAAAACTCTTGATTTTTCTGAGGATATAAGAATACTAGATGTAGGCTGTGCCAATGGAAGGCTATTATCCATGCTAGAAAATCAGCATCATATTGATGGCTTTGGTCTTGACATCTCCTCACAAATGGTCAAAGTTGCAAGTGAGAAATACCCACAATTTACCTTCAAGCAAGGAAGTTCGGAGTCCATTCCTTTTGAGGAACATTCGTTTGATATTGTCATTTGTTCTGCTTCCTTTCACCATTTTCCTCATCCTGAGCAATTTCTTAATGAGGCAGAACGAGTTCTAAAGGAAAATGGAAGACTCATCATTGCTGAAATACATATTCCCATCTTTCTCAAACTCTATAACTGGCGACTCCATCGCTTTTCAAAAGAAGGGGATGTCAAAGTATATTCTCCAAAAGAATTAAAAGCTCTTTTTAATAAAAAGGGCTGGAAAGTAATCAAGAGAAAAATATTTTTTCAAATCCAATATTATGAAATTCAAAAACTGAGTTAATCAGTTTTTTTTGATTTTTATCATTCACCGGATAGAGAAGGTATGATATAATAAGGTCTAGAATATAAGACAGAAAAAGGAATATAAACAAATGGAAGAAAAGAAAACCTTCAAAGAATCAGCTCTATTTAATTGGTTTGTCAATAACAAGACTGTTACTGTATTATTAGTGACTTTGCTTATTTTTTTGAATGTTTTTGTATTGTATAAAATCAATTTTATTTTCTCACCAGTAGGGGATTTCATTACGACAATTTCGCTTCCTATTGTCTTAGCAGCTGTTTTTTATTATCTTTTGAATCCTGTTGTGAATTTCCTAGAAAAGAAGAAATGGCCAAGAGTGTTGAGTATCAGCCTTCTTTTTGCGATTCTAGCTGGATTATTAATCTGGGGAATTGTTGAATTAATCCCTGCTGCTGCGACTAATATTGATAATTTTTCTCATCGGGTTCCTACCTATGTGGATTCTTCTCAAAATGAAATCAATAAATTATTAGTTAATCCCAAGTTTGATCAGTTCAAACCTCAGATTGATGATATTATGAACAGTGTTGGAAATAGCTTAGTCGATTGGTCGAAGAATTTTTCAGGAACATTGGCTACATCCATAACAAATGTTATTGGGCATACGTTTGAAGTGATTATTTCTTTAGTTATCTTTCCATTTGTATTGTTCTACCTTTTACGTGATGGAAATAGTATGAATGAAAAGGTGACGCAAATTCTTCCACCTGCTTGGCGTAAGGATACTTCAGAAATTCTTACAGACATGAACAAACAAATTTCAAATTATGTGCGTGGACAAGTCATTGTTGCTCTCTCTGTTATGCTCATTTTCCTCATCACACTTCCGTTGATTGGCTTGCGTTATGCTGTGGGAGTTGCTATTATGGCAGGTTTATTCAACCTTGTTCCTTTCTTTGGTTCCATGTTTGCCTTAATCATTGCTTCCGTCATTGGACTTATTACTGGTGGTCCATTGATGCTTGCCAAAGTAATTATTGTCTTTGTCATAGAGCAAACCGTTGAAGGAAGATTCATATCTCCGCTTGTTTTGGGGGCACACATGAAGATTCATCCTATTACTATTCTATTTGTGATTTTAACAGCTGGAAAAATCTTTGGGATTTGGGGAGTGATTATTGGGGTACCCGCTTATGCCGCAGCAAAAGTTATCATTGTCCACCTTTATGAATGGTACCGTGAGGTGTCAGACGTCTATAAAACAAATGAAGAAGTAATTGAAGAGAAGAAGAGTTAAAAGGAGAGATCATGTCCTATTCACAGGATGTCATAGATTTTTTGCACAAGGGTGATTTAATCGGGATGCAAAACTCACTAAGTCATGCAATGAAAGAAGACGATGACAAGCTTCTTGGCGATTTAGCTGAATATTTACAAATGATGGGGTTCATTGATGAATCTCATCATATTTATAGTCAATTACTAGAGAAAAATCCATCAAATACTGCTTATCTTATTAACTTGGCTGAAATCGCAGAAAGCGATGGAGATATTGATACTGCACTCAATTACCTCTATCAAATCAATCCTGACGACGAAAACTACTTATCTGCTCTCATAAAAATTGCTGATTTATATCAGTCAGAGGGAGATTTTGACACAGCAATTTCTAAGTTACAGGAAGCCTTACAATTATCGGAATCCTCTTTGGTAAGATTTGCATTAGCTGAATCCTATTATGTTCAAGGATTATATCAAGAAGCCATAGAGCATTATAGCAAGCTCTCCGTCCGTGAAATACTCAGAGAAACGAAAGTATCAACTTATGAGCGTATTGGAGAATCCTACGCCCAATTAGGTCATTTTGAAAATGCAATCTCTTTTCTCGAGAAGTCTCTGGAATTTGATAATAAAGCAGAAACAGTCTATAAAATCGCACTTTTATATGCTGAAATTGGAGAAAATAGTCGGTCTATCTCCAGTTTTAATCAATTAGAAGAATATAACACGGATCAAATCTATTATGAATTTGCATTTGCCCATGTACTAGAAGAAGAAAATAAGCGAGAAGAAGCTCAAAAGATTGCACAGGCAGGACTAGAAAAAGACCCTCATTCCGTTTCTCTCTTGCATTATTTATCACGTCTTTCCTATCAAGATAAGGATTTCAGAGAAGCTGAACGTTATCTGATGGATGCACTCAATCTTCCTGAAATGCACGATGAAACAGTTTTTTTACTTGCTAACCTTTACATGAACGAAGAAGATTACGAGGCAGTTACAAACCTGAGCCCTTTATTAGAAGAAGAACATTTGTTGGCTCAATGGTTATTTGCCCAAGCATATAAAGAGCTTGAAAATGATCGTCAAGCTCAAGAAATTTATCAAGAATTGATGAATACGGACTTGTCAGAGAATCCAGAATTTCTCAAAGATTATATAGAATTTCTAAGAGAAGCAGGACAAATAAACCTTGCGCAACCAATTATTCACCAGTATTTAGAATTAGTGCCAGATGACGATGAGATTCAATCTCTACTCGAAAATTAACCTTGCTGTTTCAAGGTTTTTATTTATGAATGTATCTATGGCATCTATGCTCTTTTGTTGTAAAGAAAGCCATTTTCTGCTAAAATAAGTTTGTGAACTATGTGAAAGAAGGAAAATATATGACAGATAAAAAATTTGGTTCAGATCTTATTGTAGATAGCTTAATCAATCATAATGTAAAATATGTTTTTGGGATTCCAGGAGCAAAAATTGACCGTGTCTTTGACCGTTTGCAATATGATAAAACAGCACCTGAACTCGTCGTAACTCGCCATGAACAAGGGGCTGCATTTATGGCTCAAGCTGTTGGACGTATTACAGGAGAGCCGGGAGTAGTTATTGTTACTTCAGGACCGGGAGTTTCTAATTTAGCTACACCACTATTGACAGCAACATCAGAGGGGGATGCCATTCTTGCTCTAGGTGGACAGGTTAAGCGTAGTGATCGCCTAAAACGTGCCCATCAATCTATGGATAATGCAGCTATGATGGCACCTGCTTCAAAATTTTCAGCAGAAGTGCTTGATTCTGGTACCTTATCTGAAACAATAGCTAATGCCTATCGTATTGCCAAATCTGGTCGTGCAGGCTCAAGCTTTTTATCTATTCCACAAGATGTGACAGATTCAGAAATTTCAATCAATGCCATTAAACCATTATCAGATCCTAAGATGGGGAATGCCTCTATCGATGATATTAATTACTTGGCACAAGCCATTAAAAATGCAGTATTGCCAGTTATTCTTGTAGGTGCAGGTGGTTCTGATGAGAAAGTATCGCTCGCCTTGCGTAATCTTTTGCAACATGTGTCTATTCCTGTTGTAGAAACATTCCAAGGAGCAGGGGTTATCTCTCGTGATTTGGAGCACACTTTCTTTGGTCGTGTGGGACTTTTCCGTAATCAACCCGGGGATATGTTACTCAAGAGATCTGATTTAGTCATTGCTGTTGGCTATGACCCGATTGAATATGAGGCTCGAAACTGGAATGCTGAGATTGATAGCCGTGTCATTGTCATTGATAATGCCATTGCTGAGATTGATACTTACTATCAGCCAGAGCGTGAGTTGATTGGAGATATTGCACAGACCCTTGAAAGTTTATTGCCATCTGTTCGTGGCTATGAGCTTCCTGCAGATTCTTTAAAATATCTTGACGGTCTTAAAGATGTCATCAATACACAAGAATTTGAAGTTGAAAAAGCCTCTGAAGGCAAAATTCACCCTCTCGATTTAGTAACGACCTTCCAGTCTATTGTTAAAGATGATGAGACAGTTACTGTAGATGTGGGGTCATTGTACATTTGGATGGCTCGTTATTTCAAATCTTATGAGCCACGTCATCTTTTATTCTCAAATGGGATGCAAACATTAGGTGTGGCTTTACCTTGGGGAATTACTGCAGGGCTCTTACGTCCTGGTAAGAAAGTTTATTCTCATTCTGGAGATGGTGGATTCTTATTCACAGGATCAGAGTTAGAAGTGGCAGTGCGTATGAATCTTCCTCTTATCCATATTATTTGGAATGATGGGTATTATGACATGGTTAAATTCCAAGAAGAGAAGAAATATGGCCGTTCTTCTGGTGTTGATTTTGGTGTAGTTGATTTTGCTAAATATGCAGAAGCAATGGGAGCAACGGGTTATAATGTAACTTCAGTGGAAGAGTTGAAAGAAGTGTTGACCTCTATCCCTGATACCACAGGACCAGTTGTCATCAATGTTCCGGTTGACTATGCGGATAATATCAAACTTGCAGATGCAATGCTTCCTGAAGAATTTTATTAGACTTTATTAGACTAAGGATAAGGGACAAAAAATGACAAAACTTTATCACTATAATACATTAGCTTCTTTAATGGCAGGTCTTTACAAAGGGACACTGCCAATCAAAGATTTACTCCAGCATGGAAATTTCGGAATAGGGACATTAGATTCTCTTGACGGAGAATTGATTATCCTTGATGGGAAAGCCTATCAAGCAAAAGGAGATAAGACCATTCGACAGGTTTCCGGTGAGGAGACCGTGCCTTATGCTGCCGTGTTAAATCATCAGGCAGATATTGAGTTTGAACAATCTCTACC
>WREM01000081.1 GCA_009779335.1 Streptococcaceae bacterium
TGCTTTTCGTCGTGAAAAGTATGTACCTGATGGTGGTCCTGCAGGTGGCGATGGTGGTCGTGGTGGAGACATCATTTTTCGTGTTGACGAAGGATTAGCGACCTTGATGGACTTCCGATATAATCGTATTTTCAGAGCTAAACCCGGTGAAAAAGGAATGAATAAAGGAATGCACGGTCGTGGTGCAGATGATTTGATTGTAAAAGTTCCCCAAGGAACAACAGTTAAAGATAATGAAACAGGTCGTGTCATTGTCGATTTAATCGAAAAAGATCAAGAATTCATTGTAGCAAAAGGAGGACGTGGAGGACGTGGAAACATCAGATTTGCCACTCCTCGTAACCCAGCTCCAGAAGTAGCCGAGAACGGAGAGCCCGGAGATCAAACTTGGCTCCTCTTAGAGTTGCGTGTACTTGCCGATGTAGGTTTAGTAGGTTTTCCATCAGTAGGAAAATCAACTTTGCTCAGTGTCGTGTCCAATGCCCGTCCTAAAATTGGAGCTTATCATTTCACCACCATCACACCTAATATTGGAATGGTACAGATTGGATATGAGAAGAGTTTCGTCATGGCTGATATGCCCGGATTGATTGAAGGTGCTCATTCAGGAGCGGGGTTAGGAATAGAATTTTTGCGTCATATTGAACGCACTCGTGTGCTTTTACACGTTTTGGATATGTCAGGTGCTGAAGGACGTGTGCCTTTTGAGGATTATCAGGCCATCAATAATGAGTTGGAGTCTTACAATCTTCGTCTGCTTGAACGCCCTCAACTTATTGTTGCTAATAAAATGGATATGCCTGATAGTCAAGAAAATCTTGAAGATTTTAAGAAGAAATTGTCAGAGAATTTATCAGAAGAAGAAATCCCTATGATCTTTCCTGTTTCAGGAATTACGAAAGAAGGACTACAGCCTCTCTTGTCTGCAACAAGTGAGTTACTCACAACCACACCTGAATTTCCCTTATATGATGAGAAGGAATTGGCTGATTTGGAAGCCTATTATGGATTCAAAGAAGAGGAAGAAGCCTTTACTATTTCACGAGATGATGATGCTGTATGGCGTTTGTCAGGGGATGCTCTGACTAAACTCTTCCAGATGACTAACTTTGATCATGATGAGTCTGTCATGAAATTTGCCCGTCAATTACGAGGACTAGGCGTAGATGAGAAATTGCGTGAGCAAGGTGCTAAAGACGGTGATCTTGTCCGTATTGAAAAATTTGAATTTGAATTTATTGATTAACTAAGGAGTGGAAGATGGGATTTAAGATTATTTCCAATCGTGATGAAAACGGAGAATTTATAGCTTCAGCTGACTATTGGACAGATGAAAAAATCAGTTCCCTGATAAAAAAATACAACCCTAATGGCATATTAAGCCTGTCTGAGGCTACAGATAAACCCGAAGAAGAAGAAAAAGAAGAAAATTAAACAAAGGAGAAAGAATGAGTGAAAACAGATTAAACTTAGTGATTATCACAGGAATGTCCGGGGCTGGAAAAACAGTTGCTGTCCAATCTTTTGAAGACATGGGTTATTTTACTGTTGATAATATGCCTCCCACATTAATTGAAAAATTTGTAGAGTTGTTAGACACGCCTGATAATACAATCAATAAAGTGGCAATGGTTGTTGATATGCGTTCTCGTGCATTTTTTGAACACTTACTCTCTACCATTACTGAACTGCAAGACAAACCCAATGTATCATTCAAGCTTCTATTCTTGGATGCCAGTGATTTGGAGCTTGTCGCTCGATACAAAGAGACTAGACGTAGTCATCCATTAGCGATAGATGGTCGTGTCTTAGATGGAATTACTAAAGAGCGAGAAATTTTGTCTGAGCTTAAATCTCTAGCGGAAATTGCTATTGACACTTCTGAACTCACTCCTCGTAATCTGCGTGCTCGAATTTTACAAGAATTTTCTGAGAATAAAGAGGCGTCATTCCGTATTGAAGTCATGTCATTTGGCTTCAAATATGGGTTACCAATGGATGCAGATTTAGTTTTTGATGTTCGCTTCTTGCCAAATCCCCATTATATCGCAGAATTGCGTGAAAAAAATGGACAAGATCAAGAGGTTTATGATTATGTCATGAACCACCCTGAATCAGAGGCGTTTTATCACAATTTAATGGCAATGCTTATGCCCGTTATTCCTGCTTATAAAAAAGAAGGGAAATCCGCATTAACTATTGCATTTGGATGTACAGGTGGGCAACATCGCTCTGTTGCCTTTGCTGAGCGAGTATCAAAGGCTTTAGCTAATGATTGGCAAGTCAATACAAGCCATCGAGATAAAGATAGACGGAAAGAGACGGTCAATCGTTCGTGATTAAATCAAACGTAGTTGTTATTGGGGGAGGAACAGGAATATCTGTTATTCTTGACTCTCTCCGCAAGGAAAAAATTGACCTGACTGCTATTGTGACAGTTGCTGATGATGGTGGTTCATCAGGGCGTCTGCGTTCTGCCATTGATATTGCTCCTCCCGGGGATTTAAGGAATGTGCTTATTGCCATGAGTGATATGCCGGGATTCTATCAGGATATTCTCCAGTATCGCTTTGATGAGAGTGATGGGGCATTAGCGGGTCATCCTTTGGGAAATTTGATTATTGCTGCCGTTGGAGAAATGCAAGGTTCGACTTATACAGCTATTCAGACTTTGTCTCGATTCTTTCATGTTCGTGGGAATATTTATCCCTCTAGTGATCGAGCATTGACTCTGCACGCTGTCTTTACCGATGGACATGAAGTACAGGGAGAAAGTCAGATTGCAGGGTATAAGGGACAGATTGATCATGTTTATCTGACAGAAACATCAACAGGAGAAGCACCCTTAGCGTCAGACAAGGTGGTAGATTCAATCATGGATGCAGATGTCATTGTACTTGGTCCCGGTTCTCTCTTTACCTCTATCTTACCTAATATCGTTATCCCAGAAATTCGTGAAGCTTTGCTTAAAACCAAAGCCCATGTTATCTATGTTTGCAATATTATGACACAACGTGGTGAGACAGAGCATTTTACGGATGCAGATCATGTCAGAGTGCTAAATGAGCATGTGGGGAAAAATCTCATCGATACTGTGTTAATCAACTGTGAGCAAGTTCCACAGGAATATATGAATTCCAATAAATTCGATGAATATTTGGTGCAGGTCGTGCATGACTTCCCAGCTTTACAAGAGCAAGAAGTAGCAATTATTTCAAATAATTTCTTAAAACTTGTCAATGGTGGAGCCTTTCATGATGCACAAGCTGTAACCGATGAAATCATAAAAATTAGTCAAAGAAAAGAATTATAATGAGTTTTGCCAGTGATGTAAAAAAAGAATTAACCGAACATACAGCCACCAAAGGAACTTTGATGGCTCTTATTCGTATGACGGGTTCATTAGGTATCACGGGTCATCTGACTCTTTCAATGGTCACTGAAAGTGCCACAACCGCAAAATATATTTATCAGCTTTTCCTAGAGATTTATCAACTGCGTGCTGATATTCGGGTACATCAGAAAACAACCCTATCTAAAAATCGAGTCTATACAGTAGTGATTGAAGAAAGAGTAACTGAATTATTAGATCAACTCAGTCTAGCAGATTCGCTCATGCTTGAAACTGGAATGCCTCTCTCTGTTATGGAGTCTAGCAAGAATCAAATCATCGATGATTCTGAAGATTATATGGAGCAGGAAGATAGAGAAAATCTTGCCATTGATTATCTACGGGGAGCTTTCTTAGCCACAGGGTCTATGCACAATCCTGAACAGGGGGATTATCAGCTCTCTATCGGAAGTTTCTATCAAGAACACGCTGAAGATTTGCAAGACATCCTTAGTAATCTAGGATTTGATGGGAAAATAATAGCACGCAAGAACAGATTTATCCTCTATTTATCTAAATCCGAAGAAATCATGGATTTCCTAACTCTGATTGGGGCTATGAAAGCCAGATTAAAATTTGAAGATGTGAAAATCGTCCGTGAAATGCGGGGGCTTGCGAATCGTCAGTCCAACTTTGAGTCAGCGAATATCAATAAAACGGTCTCTGCAGCTCAAGAAGTGATAGATGCCATTCACTATCTGAACGAGAAGAAAGAACTTGAGAATCTTCCAGAACATTTGAAGGAAATTGCACAGCTTCGTCTTTCTCATCCTGAAGCTACCATTCAAGAACTTGGGCAAATGATAGATCCACCACTTGGAAAATCAGGAGTCAATCATCGCTTGCGTAAATTATTGGCTTTATCAAAAAATAAAAAATAACCACAGTGTTAATCCTGTGGTTTTTGTAAGCCATTGAGAAACATTTGAGCCAGATGTTCAGCATGGGGAAGGAGTTTATCTATAGAAACTGTTTTAAGCCCTTCGTTGAATAATTCAAGATAGAGATACAATTCTTCATCCTTATAATCGGGGGAAATTTTTCCTTCAGCACGTCCTTTTTCAAATAGAGTTTGATAAAGTTTGGCTTGTAACTGCTGACTTCCTGTATCAAAGAAATCAGGAGAAGTCGCATACTGTTGCATGAGGTTGTGGACAAAGGTATCTGTCATCAATTTGATCTGCTTCAATTTGAAATCAGAAACCTTATAATAGGTATCAATAAAATTCAAATCTTCTGCAAGAATACTTTCAATTTCTCCTGTCATATTTCCTAATTGAGCTTTGAGTACAAGGTTTATCAGATTATTTTTATTTTCATAATAATTGAAAATAGTAACTTTGGAAACAATCGCTTTTTTTGCAATCTCATCCATAGAAATTTCGGAGATTTTTCGCTCTTTGAGGAGCTTAAGGGTCACATCTAATATGGCTTTTTTCTTTTTTTCTGTTTGATTCATACATTTATTATATGATAATATTTGAACTTTTTCAAACAAAAGAGTACAATATAAACTATGAACTAATAAATAGTTCAAAAAGTAAAATATTCACACATTATCATTTATAGGAGAAATTATATGACTCAATTAGTTGAAGTAAAAAATTTACAAAAACATTTTGGAAAATTTCAAGCACTTAAAGATGTTACTTTTGAGGTTAATGCAGGAGAAGTATTAGGATATATTGGGCCTAATGGTGCAGGAAAATCAACCACTATCCGTACACTACTCGGAATTATCAAATCATCAAGCGGTTCAGCCAAAATTTTTGGATTAGATGTCTGGAAAGATGCCATCGAAATCCATAAACGCCTCGCCTACGTTCCCGGAGATGTTTACCTCTGGCCTAATCTTTCAGGTGGTGAAATCATTGATATGTTTATGTCTATGCACGGTAA
>WREM01000082.1 GCA_009779335.1 Streptococcaceae bacterium
ATTCCCTATGGATACTGATCGTGTGGCTTCTATCGCTGACATCCCTGCTGGATATATCGATAAAGACAACGAACTCATCTATGGTCTTCAAAACTCTGAACTTTTCCGTCTTAACTTCATGCCAAAAGGTGGAATCCGTATGGCTGAAACAACATTGACTGAAAATGGATACACACCTGACCCTACATTGCATGAAATCTACACTAAACACACTACAACAGTAAATGACGGAATCTTCCGTGCTTACACATCTGATGTGCGTAAAGCCCGTCATGCCCACACAGTAACAGGTCTTCCTGATGCTTACTCTCGTGGGCGTATCATCGGGGTTTATGCTCGTTTGGCTCTTTATGGTGCTGATTATCTCATGAAAGAAAAAGCTAAAGAGTGGGATGCAATTACAGACATCAACGAAGAAACAATTCGTCTTAAAGAAGAAATTAATCTTCAATACCAAGCACTTGATCAAGTCGCTAAACTTGGAGAACTTTATGACCTTGACGTTCGTCGTCCAGCTATGAATGTTAAAGAAGCGATTCAATGGACTAATATTGCCTTTATGGCAGTATGTCGTGTCATCAATGGAGCGGCAACTTCACTTGGACGTGTGCCAATCGTACTTGACATCTTTGCAGAACGTGACTTGGCTCGTGGAACATTTACAGAATCAGAAATCCAAGAATTTGTAGATGACTTTGTAATGAAACTTCGTACAGTTAAATTCGCTCGTACTAAAGCTTATGACGAGCTTTACTCAGGAGATCCTACATTCATCACTACATCTATGGCGGGTATGGGTAATGACGGTCGCCACCGTGTAACTAAGATGGACTACCGTTTCCTTAACACATTGGACAACATCGGGAATGCACCAGAACCAAACTTGACTGTCCTTTGGGATGAAAAATTACCATATAGCTTCAAACGCTATGCAATGTCAATGTCTCATAAACACTCTTCTATCCAATATGAAGGTGTAGAAACAATGGCTAAAGAAGGTTACGGTGAAATGTCATGTATCTCATGTTGTGTCTCACCACTTGACCCTGAAAATGAAAATGAACGTCACAACCTTCAATACTTTGGAGCTCGTGTAAATGTCCTTAAAGCTATGCTTACAGGACTTAACGGTGGATATGATGATGTACATAAAGACTATCAAGTCTTCAAACACATCGAACCTATCCGTGATGAAGTACTTGACTATGATAAAGTCATGGAAAACTTTGACAAGGCGATGGATTGGTTGACTGACACTTATGTTGATGCCATGAACGTTATCCATTACATGACTGACCGTTACAACTATGAAGCAGTACAAATGGCATTCTTGCCAACTCGTGTACGTGCCAACATGGGATTCGGTATGTGTGGATTTGCTAATACAGTAGATTCACTCTCAGCGATCAAATACGCTACAGTTAAACCTATCCGTGATGAAAGTGGATACATCTACGATTATGAAACAACTGGAGATTACCCACGTTACGGTGAAGATGATGACCGTGTAGATGATATTGCTAAATTGGTTATGAAAATGTACCATGAAAAACTAGCTTCACACAAACTTTACAAAAATGCAGAAGCAACTGTATCACTTCTTACAATCACTTCAAACGTTGCTTACTCTAAACAAACAGGGAACTCACCTGTACATAAAGGTGTATTCTTGAATGAAGATGGATCAACTAACCTTTCTAAACTTGAATTCTTCTCACCGGGTGCCAACCCATCTAACAAAGCTTCAGGTGGATGGTTGCAAAATCTTAACTCATTGAAGAAACTTGAATTCAAACATGCCAACGATGGTATCTCATTGACTACTCAAGTTTCACCTCGTGCCCTAGGTAAAGAACGTGAAGAACAAGTAGAAAACTTGGTAACTATCCTTGATTCATACTTCACAGAAGGTGGACAACACGTCAACCTTAACGTTATGGACCTTAAAGATGTTTATGACAAGATCATGAACGGGGAAGATGTTATCGTGCGTATCTCTGGATATTGTGTCAATACTAAATATCTCACAGTAGAACAAAAAACTGAATTGACTGAACGTGTCTTCCACGAAGTCCTTTCACAAGATGACAGCGAAGTTATGCACACATCAAACTTGTAAAATACAGATGAAACTCTCTATCAAGAGAGTTTTTTTCTATTATCTGTTATAATAAAGCTAGGATTTCCATTTGGAAAGGCCAATAAAATAGGGTTTCATTTGCCCTGCTATTGGAGGAAAAAATGACTGAAGAAAAGAAAACATTTTATATTACCACACCCATCTATTATCCGTCTGGGAAGTTACATTTGGGGAGTTCTTATACAACCATCGCCTGTGATGTGTTGGCTCGTTATAAGCGTTTGATGGGGTATGATACTTTCTATCTGACAGGACTTGATGAACATGGGATGAAAATTCAGCGAAAAGCGGAAGAGCTTGGTGTAGAACCCCAAGTCTATCTTGATGATATGGCCAAAGGGGTTAAAGAGCTTTGGGAAAAGCTTGATATTTCTTATGATAAGTTCATTCGTACAACGGATAAATATCACGAAGAAGCTGTGCAGAAGATTTTTGAAAAATTACTTGAGCAAGATGACATCTACCTTGGGAAATATGCAGGTTGGTATTCTGTATCAGATGAAGAGTTCTTCACAGAAAGTCAGTTAGAAGAAATATTCAGAAATGAGCATGGTACAGTAATAGGAGGTATCGCTCCATCAGGAAATAAAGTTGAGTGGGTTGAAGAAGAATCCTATTTCTTTCGCATGGGCAAATATGCAGACTGGTTACTTGATTTTTACCAAGCAAATCCAACGTTTATCCAGCCAGAAATCCGAAAAAATGAGATGATTAATAACTTCATCAAGCCGGGATTAGAAGATTTGGCTGTGTCAAGAACGACTTTTACTTGGGGAATCCCCGTTCAGTCTAACCCTAAGCACGTGATTTATGTATGGCTAGATGCACTCTTTAACTATGTCACAGCTTTAGGCTTTTATGGGAATGATGAGACCAATTATCAAAAATATTGGCCCGGAATTAATATGGTAGGTAAGGAAATTGTACGTTTCCACACGATTTATTGGCCGATTTTCTGTAAAGCCCTTGGGATAGAACCTCCAAAACAAGTGTTTGCACATGGTTGGTTACTTATGAAAGATGGGAAGATGTCTAAGTCCAAGGGAAATGTCGTCTATCCAGAGATGCTGATTGAACGCTATGGGTTAGATAGCGTGCGGTATTATCTCATGCGTGCCATTTCATTTGGGCAAGATGGTATATTTACCCCTGAGGATTTCATCGGGCGAATCAACTATGATTTGGCTAATGATTTGGGAAATCTCCTCAATCGTACTGTATCAATGATTAATAAGTATAATGGTGGAGTTATAGAGAATACAGGAGTATCAACTGAATTTGATGCCTCCGTAGAAACACTCGTTAAAAATACCATTGAAAATTATCATTTGGCTATGGACAAGTTTGAGTTTTCAGTCGTCTTATCAGAAGTCTGGGCACTCATCTCACGAACCAATAAATACATTGATGAAACAGTACCATGGATCTTGGCAAAAGAAGAGGCAGATAAAGCAAAACTCAATAATGTGCTTTATCATTTGGCTGAAAATCTTCGCCTATCAGCTGTACTCTTACAACCTTTCATGAAATCAACCAGTCAGTCTATTTTTGAACAACTGGGGTCGACTGAAAAAGAATTTTCTATTGAAAATCTTACCTTTGGATACGCATTTACCAACAAAGTTGTAGAAAAAGGTCAGCCCATTTTCCCACGTTTAGAAGCTGAAGAAGAAGTGGCATACATCAAATCGCAAATGGGTGGCTCAATGAATCAATCAGACAAGGACTGGAATCCTGAAGAAGTTGAATTAAATTTGACAAAAGATGCTGCTAAATTTGAAGACTTTGAGAAACTTGAAATTAAAGTTGCTGAAGTCATATCTGCAGAGAAAGTGGAAGGCTCAGATAAGCTCATTAATTTCCGTTTGGACGCAGGAGATTCAGATCATCGACAAATCTTATCAGGGATTGCGGAGTACTATCCAAATCCTCAAGAATTAGTTGGTAAGAAATTGCAAATCATTGCAAATCTCAAACCACGCAAAATGATGAAAAAATACATCAGTCAAGGAATGATATTATCAGCAGAACATGAAGGAAAGCTGACTCTGCTTGAAGTTCCTGCTCATGTTCCCAATGGTTCTATTATCGGATAGATAATAAAAAACTGCGAAAGCAGTTTTTTATTTGTGACTGTTGAATTGAATTTTTCAGAGGCTGTTTTTTATTGTAAAAAATTGTATAATAGAAATGTTGTTTGAATTGTAGAGCAACCCTTCAGTACTTCCTTACTTTGACTGGAGCATATTAAAATCGGTAGAGCCGATAAAGGAGAAAAAATGAAAAAAAAATCTATGGTCTATGACATGACCAGTATTGCTATTGTAGCAGCACTTTATGTCGTTTTGACTGTTACACCGCCACTAAATGGCATCTCTTATGGAGGGATACAATTTCGTCTGTCAGAGATGTTAAACTTCCTTGCCTTTTACAATCGTAAATACATCATTGCCATTACAATAGGATGTATGATTTCTAACTTCATGAACCCCATCATGTCTGGTCCAGTAGATGCCCTCATTGGAGGAGGACAAACATTAATCTTCTTGAGTCTTGGTATATTTCTATTCAAACGATTTATGGATAACTATCTCATCAAAAATGTATTGAACCTCGCCTTTTTTTATTTTGCAATTTTCTTCGCATTCACTATGTTCATGATTGCAGGAGAGTTATATTTTGTATTGAAGCAACCATTTTGGTTTAACTGGATAACTACTGCAGCGG
Source organism: Streptococcaceae bacterium (assembly GCA_009779335.1). Taxonomy (GTDB): domain Bacteria; phylum Bacillota; class Bacilli; order Lactobacillales; family Streptococcaceae; genus Lactococcus. The sequence goes on from WREM01000082.1 coordinate 4,868, forward strand.
GAGAGTTTATTGTCCTCATTATTGGTGGAATTATCATGGAGCAATTAAGCAAGCGGATAGATTTCACGAGATAAACAAAAAACAGCCAAGGCTGTTTTTTATTTGATGATTTCTTGTCCACCCATATAAGGACGCAGAGCTTCAGGGATTGTGATTGTTCCATCTTCATTTTGATAATTTTCAAGAATGGCTACGACAGTACGTCCAACAGCAAGTCCTGAACCATTCAAGGTATGGGCAAGATGAACTTTACCCTCTTCATCACGATAACGAATTTGCCCACGGCGAGCTTGGAAATCTTCACAGTTTGAACATGATGAAATTTCACGATAAGTATTCTGTGCAGGTACCCAAACTTCCAAATCATAG
>WREM01000083.1 GCA_009779335.1 Streptococcaceae bacterium
AATTTTCATTTCATGGTCTATGATATAATATAAACATGAATAAAATTGTAATCATAGATGCTGTGCGTACACCAGTAGGAAAATATAAAGGAAGTTTGTCTAACATATCAGCAACTCAATTGGAGGTTCATGCAGTTGAGGGATTATTGAATCGTAACAAAGGTATAGATGGAAAAATTGAACAAGTTATTTTTGGGAATGTTTTGCAAGCGGGAAATGGGCAAAATATCGCACGTCAGATTTCCATAGGATCAGGATTATCTGAGAAAGTGCCAGCTTCAACGATTAATCAAGTGTGTGGTTCAGGACTAAAAGCAACTATACTCGGAAAACAACTCTTAGAACTTGATGAAGCACAATTCGTAATTACAGGTGGCGTTGAAAGTATGTCTACAGCTCCTATGCTGAAAAGACCGGACTCCCAAGAAGAAGAATGGTCCGTTTTTTCAGATGGTTTGCATGATGCTTTTTCAGGACAGCCTATGGGAATAACCGCAGAAAATGTAGCGAAGCAGTTCAATATTAGTCGTCAAGAACAAGATAAATTTGCACAAAATTCTCAGGAAAAAGCTTTAGTAGCACAAAAAAATGGAAAATTCAGAAACGAAATAATACCAGTTGGTGAATTTCTGGAAGATGAAACCATCCGTGAAGAATCTTCACTTGAGAAGCTAGCTACTCTAAAAACAGTTTTTCAAGATGAGGGTACAGTGACAGCGGGAAATGCTTCATCTATCAATGATGGGGCGTCAGCTTTGCTACTATCTACTGAAAAATTTGCAAAAGAAAATGAAATAGACTATCTTGCAGAAATTATGAATAGTGTAGAAGTAGGGATTGCCCCAGAAATCATGGGAATGGCTCCTGTAGATGCTGTTCATCAGCTTATAGAAAAGACAGGACTAAAGCTATCAGAGATTGATTTATTTGAAATCAACGAGGCTTTTGCTGCGTCATCTGTTGCTGTTAATCATGAGTTAGGGATTGATGAAGATAAAGTGAATGTATACGGGGGGGCTATTGCTTTGGGTCATGCTATTGGATCAAGCGGCTCCCGTATTCTAATTACCTTGGCTCATGCTCTCGTTCAAGAAAATAAAAAATATGGTATAGCAGCCATTTGCACAGGTGGGGGGCAAGGGCTTGCTATGCTATTAAGAAATCCAAAGGTGAAGTAAATGGCAGATAAAAAATTCTATCAAATGACTCCTAATGAACGGTTAGATTCATTAAATTTATCTATGGAAAATCGACAAATACTGGAAGAAATGGTCATGGATTCTGATCTTGCAAATAATCTCATAGAAAATCAAATCAGTGAGTTTGAAATTCCACTCGGGTTGGCACAGAACTTCATTGTTAATGGGAAAGCGTATCAAGTACCAATGGCTACAGAAGAACCTTCTGTCATTGCGGCAGCCTCTAACGGTGCCAAAATAGCAGGAGAATTTACAACAATCAGTAAAAATCGCCTCATGCGTGGGCAGATTGTGTTTGCCAATGTTAAAAACGCTCAGATTATCATTGATAAGATTGAACAATCTAAAGAAGAGATACTACAACAAGCAGAAAGTTCATACCCCTCGATTATTAAGCGTGGGGGTGGTTTGAGAGAGATTTCTACTCGTTTATTTGAGAATGAAGGATTTCTTTCGGTTGATTTCAAAATAGATGTTAAAGATGCCATGGGTGCCAATATCGTCAATTCCATCTTGGAAGGAGTGGCTCATTTATTTAGAGAAAGGTTTTCTGAAGAGGAGATTCTTTTCTCAATCTTGTCCAATTATGCCACTGAGTCTTTGGTTGAAGTGACTTGTGCTATTCCATTAGAAAAAATTGGAAAAGATTGTGCTGAAAAAATTGCAGAAGCTTCATTTTATGCCAAACTTGACCCTTATCGTGCTGCTACGCATAATAAAGGTATTATGAATGGGATAGAAGCTATTGTTCTTGCAACAGGTAATGACACACGAGCCATTAATGCTTCCTGCCATGCTTATGCTACTCATGAAGGAACATATCAAGGTTTGTCTAATTGGAGGATTGAGAAAGCTTTCCTTAAGGGAAGTCTGACAGTACCACTTCCTGTGGCTACGGTAGGTGCCGGAGTAAAGGTCTTGCCCAAAGCTCAGGTATCACTTGATATTTTAGGAATCACAGAGGCTAAAGAATTAGCGGGTGTTATTGCAGCAGTTGGCTTAGCCCAAAATCTCGCCGCATTGAGAGCATTAGTCTCAGAAGGTATTCAGAAAGGGCATATGAGTTTACAATCTCGAAGTTTAGCGATGACAGTAGGAGCAAAGGGAGAGGAAATCATTCAACTTTCACAACTCCTACAAAAAGAACCTTTAGTGAATCAAGAAATCGCTGAAAAACTCTTATCTGAATTAAGAAAATAGCTGTCAAGTTTTTTTCTTGACAGCGGTTGAGAATATGATATAATAATCAAGTAAATAAAATTAATTGGAGAAAATAAATGTCTGTAAAAATTCGTTTGACTCGTATGGGTTCTAAAAAAAAACCTTACTACCGTATCAATATTGCTGATTCACGTGCACCACGTGATGGACGTTTCATCGAAACTGTTGGAACGTACAATCCACTTGTAGAAGAAAATCAAGTGACACTCAAAGAAGAACGTATTATGGAATGGCTTAACAACGGAGCACAACCTTCTGATACTGTTCGTAATATCCTATCCAAAGCAGGAATCATGAAAAAATTCCATGAAGCCAAATTTGGTGGTAAATAATCAATGGATTGAAAAGCCACTATTTTATAGTGGCTTTATTTCATGATATAGTATAAAGAAGGAGGAAGAATGAATAAAGATATTAAAGAACTCATTATGGCGATTGTTAAACCATTGGTCGGAGAACCAGATAAAGTGAATTTGAAGATTTCTGAATCAGAAGACTACATGGAGTATCACCTCGAAGTTGCTGAAAATGATATTGGACGTGTAATTGGTCGTCAAGGACATATCATTGAAGCTATCCGTACCATTGTCTATTTTGTTCCTGTGGAAGGAAAGAAAGTACGACTATTGGTAGAACAATAATAGACGTGCTTTTGATAAAATAAAACTATGGAAAAATTTTATAACGTAGGTACAATCGTTAATACACAAGGGCTTCAAGGAGAAGTTCGTGTGATTGCAGTGACAGATTTCGCTGAGGAACGGTTTGCCAAAGGCTCTGTACTCTCGCTTTTTGATAAGGAAAATCATTTTATTGAAGAACTTAAAGTAAAAAGTTCTCGTAAGCAAAAAAATTTTTATATTGTAAAGTTTGAAGGTTTATACCACATTAATCAGGTGGAAAAATTTAAATCATATACATTAAAAATTGCAGAAGAAAATCTGTCGGACCTTTCAGAAGATGAATTTTACTATCACGAAATCATCGGATTAGAGGTGTATGAGAATGACAGGCTTATTGGTCAAATATCTGAAATTCTTCAGCCGGGAGCCAATGATGTTTGGGTAGTTAAGCGTAAAGGCAAGCGGGATTTATTGTTGCCTTATATCCCCTCAGTCGTTCTAAAAGTAGATGTACTTCACAGTCGTATAGATGTCGAGATAATGGATGGGCTAGATGATGAAAATTGATATTTTAACTATCTTTCCAAAGATGTTTGATAGTCTTAACCAATCTATTGTGGGAAAGGCACAAGAAAAGGGAATAGTCGAAATTGTAACACATGATTTCCGTGAGAATGCTGATAATAATCAAGCTCATGTCGATGATGCACCTTATGGTGGTGGGCAGGGTATGCTACTGATGCCACAGCCCATTTATGATACAATAGATAAGATTCCAGATGAAAAAGCACGTGTGATTCTCCTTGATCCTGCAGGCCAAACCTTCACCCAAAATAAGGCAGAAGAATTAGCACAAGAAGAGCATTTGATTTTTATTTGTGGGCATTATGAAGGGTATGATGAGCGAATCAAATCATTGGTTACAGATGAAATTTCATTAGGAGATTTTGTCTTAACAGGAGGAGAGACTGCAGCAACAGTGATTGTTGATGCAGTCGTCCGTTTACTACCCAATGTATTAGGTAAGCAAGCCAGCCATGAAGAGGATTCCTTTTCATCAGGTTTACTAGAATATCCACAGTACACACGCCCAGAAGATTTTCGAGGAATGAAAGTTCCTGAGGTATTGATGAGCGGGCATCACGAAAACATCAGAAAATGGCGGTTAAGAGAAAGTCTAAAAAAGACCTTGCAACGTCGTCCAGATTTGTTGGATAATTATCAAGCAAATGAAGAAGAAAAAGAAATTATAAATCAATTAAAGAGAGAAGAAGATGACATTAAATATTGAACGTGAACAAGTACTTGTAAATCAATTTCACTATGATGCACGTAATTTAGAATGGGAAAAAGAAAACGGAACACCTGAAACAGACTTGAATGTTCAACTTCAAGTGGCTCATAACGATGAAATAGCAAAAAAAATCACAACTGATGATACAGCTCTCCAATCTCGTTTGACCTATATCATTGTTTTAGATGATCTTATTATTTCAGGATTTATCAGTCAATTAAACATTGTGAAGGGTAAAAAAATCAATTCACAAGAAGAGCTGACACAAGAAGATATGCAAGTATTAGCAGAGCCTTTGCTTGATGTATTGAAACGCTTGGTTTACGATACAACAGAAATCACATTAGATAAACCGGGAATTGATCTTGCATTTTAAGAGAATACGATGAGTTAAGGAGAAGGAATGAAATTAGCAATCATTACAGATACATCAGCAGATATTTCAGCAAATTATCATGATTTTGAGGATTTGTTTGTTTTAGAAATCCCAATTTCTATTGATGGAAAATCGCTCAAAACTTCTCAAATGACACATGAACAGTATTTTGAATACATGGCCAAGGCTAAGAAGATGCCCGCTACTTCGCAGCCTAATGTAGCAGAGCTAGAAGAATTACTTAGAAATATTGCCAGTCAGGGCTATACTCATGTTTTAGGACTTTTCTTGACTTCAGGTATTTCAGGTTTTTATCAAAATGCTTTTTATCTACAGAATGAACTTGAAAATATGAAGATTGTATTTCCTGAAACCTATATCACATCAAGCCCTTTAGGATATATGGTTGAGACAGTTATTGAGGGTTCAAAATCAGGAAAAACTTTTGAAG
>WREM01000084.1 GCA_009779335.1 Streptococcaceae bacterium
TCTTGATTTTGCCCATTCTCCCCAATATAAGTGCCTTCTCTTTGTGCTGCGGGGTATCTTGTAGTGAGTGTACTCGCAAGGACTCGGCTTGTAGAATTTTCTTTTGCGTATGTTCGGAGAGGAAATACTTCTCGTCCACCACATCCTCTAAGATGTCCGATAATGAACACTCGTTCCCTGTTCTGTGGGACGGAGAAATCTTTGCTGTTAAGTATCTGCCACTCTGCATCGTACCCCAACTCATCAAGGGTTGAGAGGATAACTCGGAAGGTTCTCCCCCCCTCGTGAGATAATAACCCTTTGACGTTCTCAAGGAATAGAGTCTGTGGTTTGATTTGTTTAACCGCTCGGGCAATTTCGAAGAATAACGTTCCACGAGTTTCATCAAGAAACCCTTTTCTCTTTCCTGCAATGCTGAATGCTTGGCAGGGGAATCCTCCGCAAATAATGTCAACTGTTCCCTTAAGTTGTCTCCACTGTTCATCTGTAACTTCTCTGATGTCATGATATTCTAGCTCTCCTTTAGTATGATGTATAGCCTTATATGAAGCTCTTGCAAATTTATCTATTTCACAAAACCCTACACAAGTATGTCCCGCTTGTTCTAAACCAAGTCTGAAACCACCAATACCTGCGAATAAATCTAAAAATTTCATTGCTCATACCCCATTGCTTCAAGCTCATCTTTAAGCCACTTTATATCCTCGGCAGATAGTTCATATTCTGTGCCAAATATACTAAGAAAATCGTCAAGAGTTGAATAATACTTCCCTCCTATAATAGGAGCTATAGCACATAGAAACCCTGCCATGAAATCGTCATTTGCTTTATTTTTCATCTAGTACTTTCTGCTCTCTTTCTCTTGCTATTGCACATTCGTGAGAAATTTCTTTAATTGTTTGATTTATGTCAATTACTCCAGAAGAGCTTTGTGCTTTTGAATATAAATCTTCAAAAAGTCGTTTAATCCTAACTTCGTCATTTTTTGTTAAAAATTTCATGAACTTAAATTCCTTTTCCATTTTGTGCCATCTTTGTTAATTGTTATATTCCAATTACTCGGTATATATCGCTTAACTAATAGAATACCTAAGACACACAATCTACTTCTAATAAAATTAGTCATTCCTATAACCCTCCTCAATCAAATAATCAATGATTGTTTTTTTAACAGCTAAATCGGAGATTAATCTTTTTTTATACCACAGAAAGATAACATAGCCTGTAAATGGCATAGATGCTGTTGTTATGTACATTGGAATGTTAAGAAGAACAGATATTGGAATGTAAAGATAATCAGATGGTTTCGTAAAAAAGAAGTTTATCAAAAATGTTAATATAAAAATTGAAATTGTTGAGTATGAAAAACTTATAAAAAGACTAGCTTGAAATAAACTTGAACGGTTGAGGAGTGGAATCATTGATTTATAACAAGCTTTGCTGTATAAGTCAATGATTTTTTGAATAGATGAAAGTGAATAAGATTTTGAACAGTAAAATTCATTGTAACAATCAATATCAGATTGAAGTTCTTTTTCTGAAGCAATGCGTTCTAATTCTAGTTTCCTCTTAGTTTCTTGAGAAATTTGTTCTTCTATTTTTGAAGACTGTTCTTTTAAGTTTGATTTTGTTAATGTCATTATTCGTCTCTTTCTAAAAATTTCTTTTTGTATCTATTTTTGCTATACTCCGTTACTTTTGACTCTTCTTCGTTAGATTCGTATTTTTCAAGTTTTCGCACAATCCTGAAATCCTTTATAAATTCCACTATACCTTGAACAGCCCAGCAAAGAAAAGCAAGATAGAAAAGTATGATATAAATACTGACGAAAACTATAAAACTATATGCCATTCTATCCATCATTTCTGACCTCCAAATATTCTTTCCAGTTCTTTGGATATGTCTTGGTTAGGTTGCCCTGGTTTAGAATTGACGGGTTGAATTGACATAATTTTTGATTGAGCAGGAATATAATATGAATCTTCTTGTAGGGTGGAGATTTCGAGATTATTAACACCATCGCTACTGATAAATAAAAATATAGGTTGAGGCACTGCATAATCACTCCCTGGGTTAAGATTGAATTTCATCTTACTTGTCTGATCCACTAAGATAAATTGATTGTCTTTGGGACTATAAATAGATAACGTTCTTCCAGTTTTCTCATCTGTGAAATCATATTGATGAGGATTCCCAAAGCGATTAAGTTGGAAATTTTTGGCACGGTAAGTAGACAGTACCTTGTTATCATTGCTAATCTGGATACTGTAATCGTGGGCAGTACAAGAAAAATATAATAATACAAAAGCTGTTAGAAATGCCGAAGCAAGTGTTAACATTATTGTTTCTTCCTCTTGGTAATAATGGTATCTACCTAATCTATAAGCAATTATGCCAAAGATGATTGGAATAATTATCATAAGTAACCACCACCAATTGTTAAACGTTGAAATTGTTGAAATATTAATCATTTAAGCACCTCAATTCCAAGCACTACATAACCCTCAGGCAAGCGGTCGGTTTTGAAATAATCTCTAAGCACACGAGGAACATCTTTACATTTCACAGGGAGTTCATAAACACCGATTTCAGAATAACTATACCATCGATTCCATTGTTCTGATTCATATACTTCAGTTACTTTAGCTGTTACTTCATCTGCCAAATATTCATCACAATTTCCCCAGTAGTCATAGCCTCCTTCAAAATCATGTTCCGACAAAGCATAACCGACGTTAATGCTTTCATAATCTGCTGATTCCTCATTAGCAAATGCCTTTAATTTCAAAATATCTCCCACTTGATAATCACGGTCATTATTTCTAATTTCAAAATTCTTTAGCCCTGATTGGACACTCGGAAAGATTTCAGTGTCTAATTTTAATTCGTGTATTTTCATGCTTTTACCTACTTTCTTTTTTTTATTCAGAAAACAAATCTAATTGTTGTCCGCTATATTCATAATTGATCCATAACACTTTATCTGCAGTAATGTTTTGTTTCTGGATGATTCACTGCGTACACGGCAATTGCATCTGGATCATGATTGATAGAAATATCTACTGAATGACTTCAATACCTGTGGAAGCCGCCTCCACCAGCAAAGTTATCTACATGATTATTTGATATGTTAAAACAGCAGATATACATAGAATAAGTACTACACCGATGATACCAATAATGAAACCCGTATACCCATATATTTTTCGTTCTTTAAATCCGCTTATTGCCATCCATAAAGTACATCCTATACCAAATATCATTATTACAAATGCAAATATTCCTATCATCCTTTGTACCTTCCTGCATAGTCTTCAAGGAAACTTTGACCTTGATAATCCCGTTCCCGTTGATAAAGATCCATAGGATCTGCAAGTCCTTCAATTTCTCCTGTACGCTCCCAAAAGGTCATCATAATCTTTCGCCAAAAGGCTAGAGGATTTCTGATTTTATTTTTATCTTCATCAGGTAAGTCTCGTCTCAACTTCCATTGACGAATGAACTTCTCCAGCTCAAAGTCAATAGAACTTGACCAAAGCAAACCATCAATAGGTTGTTGCTTCCCTGCCAAAGTCAAATCTACACGATATTTTGTTTGAAAAATAATATCAGCCAAATGATTGGCGGATAACGCATCTTTTTTCAAACTCACACCAAATGGATTAAGAAGTTGTACTGTTTTCTCTGAAAGATAAGAACGATTAAAACCTGTCGCAAAATCAATTGTGTCAATATTTTGAAACACATGAGCAGATAAATGAGAAGAACTATCATCCTGTATCTCTTCTGTATCAGAAATATCAGTATGACTATATTCAGTATTACTTGTGTTCACACGTGCGGTCGTCTTGACGTTCAGATTCTGAACGTCCTTACCACCACTGACTTCTTCGGGCGTTCGGAATCTGAACGTCCGCTGTTTATCTGTCTTTGCAACTTCATCTGAATTTGAGCTCTCTGTAATTTCTTGAAAGTTATCCACAAGTTGTTGGTCATCCATTCTATTATTTTCAATTTCTGTTTCAATAATCTCTTCATAATGGAACTGACACACATAAAGACGATTAGCTTTATTCAATCCCTGTTGTTCTTGGGAAAGTAACCCATAATGAATCAGCTCGGTTTTAATTGAACTGGCTTTAGTTCTCCCGCATCCTAATGTTTCCGCAAGCTCCTCTATTGTATAGAAGATATATGGATTGCCATTTTTATCAATCCAATTATTTTCTAGTGATAAAAGTGTGCGATTTTTGAGTGCTGTGTAAGCAATCTTAGTCTCCGGTCTCATCTTATTATAAGGAGAAGTTACTATTGCTTTATACCGACTTGTATGACCATCTTCTAAAATCCGCACTTTATTAACAATATATGGCAGGAATAATTTAGGAAATTGCATATAGACATCACTTTCCATTTGAGCAGCATTAATTCTTCTCCCTTCAAATAAAGGGGGTGTTTCTTTGACATTTTTCATATTAACAATCCTTTCTTTATTTAGACTCCTGTCACGGAATCTTTTTATTGTTAAAGTAACAGGTAGGAGTTGAACCTACTTCATTCATCATTTTTGATGATGAATGGCTTCCAAAGCATACTGTTACGGTTTTGTAGAAATAGACCACTAAAGTGGGTGACAGACCATTTCTACAAGGATTCTTAATATGAATTTGCCCATAAAGAGCAATACGAGAGTCAGGAATCGAACCTGACAATCCTTTTCTCGCTATCCTTGTTCTGTCTTTTTTTGCCTTTTGGCTATGCAGCATAGAGAAATCGATTTCTCTACTCACTCTTGGGAGCAGTTGTCCGAGTGAACATTTGAAATAGAGTGAGAACCACCGTTTGCTACTTGATGCTTATTTTTTGGATTCGAATACACTATTAAGGAGTGAAATTTTTTGTAGAATCAATTAGAAATAAGCAAAACTATCTCATCTACAATGAACTCTAAGGGAGTCAAACCCTTATTTACCATAACCCTGTGTAGGTAGTTACATCGCTACAAGTAAATTCTCTCAACTAAGAAGAGTCCTAGACAGTTAGTAGTAAGACGGTCAATACTACCAACTGAAAAAATAATAGAAAGAAGGGTGTATTTAAAACACGATAATAAATACACAAATCGGTCGCCCCGTAGGGCGTTAA
>WREM01000085.1 GCA_009779335.1 Streptococcaceae bacterium
AAAACTTTCTCATGCCAGCATTTATTTTGGGTTAATCCTTTCCTTCTTTGTAGGAGCAGTTTTTTCTACCTTACTTTTGAATGTCTTTGGAACATGGACACTCCTAGGGTCATGCTTCATTTTACTCATCGTTTATTTGATTTTCGTGTTCAGTAAAAATAAAAAAATAATGGAATTAGCTTAAGGAGAGCAGAATGAAATTAACAGCATTAGGTGTTTGGGGCGGATACCCCACAAAAGATGCAGGGACCACATCCTATTTATTACAATCAGAATCTGGATTTAATTTATTGATTGATGCGGGTTCAAGAGCAGTAACAGAGTTGGAACATGAGCTTTCTCCTACAAAACTAGATGCGATTATTTTGAGTCATTACCATGAAGACCATATTGCAGATTTGGGTGTTTTGAGACAATATCGACAACTGTCTCATGAAAGAGGCATTGAGATACTTAACATTTACGGACATGATGAAAATCAATTAGAATTTGACAAGCTCAGTCTTGAAAATGTCAGTAAAGGAGTAGTATACGATACTATAAATGGCACTTCTATTGGACCTTTTGATATTACTTTCCTAAAAACTGTTCATCCTATAACCTGTTATGCCATGCGAATCTTCGAGCGAGATACTGGTAAAATTCTTGTCTATACTGGAGATACAGGTTATTTTGAGCAGTTGACTGATTTTACTAGGAATGCAGATTTATTCTTGGCTGATGTTTATTTCTTCAAAGATAAATCCAATATGCCTAATCATTTATCTAGCATTGAAGCAGGAAAGATTGCACGGCGAGCGAATGTCAAGAGTTTAGTGCTTACTCATTTGCCTCAAACGGGGGATTTGAATCTATTGCAAAAAGAGGCAGAAGAAGTAACAAACGGGATTTTTGTAGATTTAGCCCAACCACATAAAAAATGGAGTATCTGATGAAATTTACTCAAAGTGAAAAAGAATATTTTATGAGCCAAGCCCTGTTGGAAGCACAGAAAGCTGAAAAAAATAATGAAGTACCCATAGGAGCAGTGATAGTCAAAGATGGAAAAATCATAGCCCGAGGATTCAATCGTCGTGAATTAGATCATCAAGCCATCCATCATGCAGAGATTTCAGCTATTCAAGAAGCCAATCGAGTGGTAGGGAACTGGCGTTTGCTTGACTGTGCCTTATTTGTCACTGTTGAGCCTTGCATCATGTGTGCAGGAGCCATTGGTTTGGCACGAATTCCACAGGTTTATTTTGGCACAATAAATGCAAAATTCGGTGGTGTAGTCAGTCTTTATCAAATCTTAGAGGACGAGCGTCTTAATCATCGTGTGCAAGTAGAGCAAGATATTCTAGTTGATGAATGTACTGCAATTATGAGAAATTTCTTTTCTGGAAAAAGAAATACAAAGAATATATCACAAAGTCATGAACTGTTGAACGCTAAAAATATTGACAATAAAAAATAAAAATGAGATAATTAACATGGGCAATAAGATTGATATGAAGCGTGTCAGGACCTGACGGTAGCAGCACTAAATATGAATCTTATGTGCCTTTTGTTTTGCCTTTATTTAGTATATTAGCCAAATAAAAAACAGCCTAGGCTGTTTTATTTGTCAGGATTTTTACTCTTTCTAAGAGCAATTCGTTTTTGTCTGTCTAGTTCTCGAGAAATGGCTTGTTTTGGTTCATGCTTTTCTTCCCAATCAGCAGGTTTCAATAATTTTCCAGTAACAGAATCATAATGAGGTTGCCCGTCAGGGAAGACCTTAGCCATATTTGCCTTATGCACTAGATCAAACATCTCATAGGGATCAACCCCTGCTAAGACTAGACTTCCATAAGTTAGATGAAGCAAATCCATCAATGCAGCAACTTGTCCTGTCAAAATATCAGGAGAGGGAGTAGAGGTGTGTATGATCTTGTCCTTTGCTGTTTCAATACTGGTATGGAGTTGAGCTATCATCTCCTCAAAAGTATCTTCTTGCCCATTAGCAGAAGCATACAAAAATTCAACCAATTCTTCAATGATAAAATCTGCACGATTACTGGATAAATCAACTCTAAACGCATGAGGGATTTCCTGTGTTTTTCCATCCATGAGCTTATGGAATTCTTTGACTTTATTAAAGTTAGGGTCCTTGGAAACCAAGTTGGTTGTGGATGAGAAGTTGATTAAACCAAAGTGGGATAAAGCACGGGCAATACCATCTTGATTATTGGATGTAGTGATATAGTCTGCAATGCCTTTGACCTCATCAGAGGCATTTCCCATTGCTACACCAGTTCCTGCACCCTGAAGCATAGCCATATCATTCTGAGAATCACCAAAACACATGACCTGATCAATAGAGAAGTCAAACGCTTCTCCTAGTTTTTGGATAGAAGCTAATTTCCCTGAATCTTTTGGAATCAAATCAATGGCATAAGAATTTGAACGTGTAATTTTCATTTCTGAAAATTCTTTTTCAAGTGTTTCAGTTTCTGACTTTGTAGCAACCATCATGACTTGATAAATGGGCTCACGCAGGAGCTTGATGTAGTTAGCCTGAGGAAGAATTCGACTGAAAACGTGTTTGAATGAATTACGGGTTAAGTCAGATGTCCCAGTAGGTAGAATACCAGAAATAAAGCTAGCTAGGCGAGTCTCTCCAAACTTGAGAAGTGTAGAACCACTTACACCTGTCGCTGCACCAAGAGAAATTTCACGATGATTTTCACGAGCATAACGTACAATGTGACGTAGGACTTTTTTATCTAAAGGTTCAGCATAAATGATTTCTTTAGGTGTGAATACATATTGCCCGTTGTAAGCAACAACAAAATCTAAATTGAGTTCTTCCATTAGAGGAAGACAAAAGGAAGGACCACGACCTGTTGCAACCCCTACAAGAATATTATTGCGATGAAGTTCCATGATGGCACGACGTGTACTTGCTGATACGCTTCGTGCAGAATTGAAAAGTATCCCATCTAAATCAAAAAAAACTGCTTTTATATCCATAAACTCTCTTTTTCCCTTAATTTATTATACCTTCATTATAGCAGAAATTAAAAGAAAAAATAAATTTTCTAGCAAATAACAGTATGGTATAATTGGAAGTATGAAAAAAATACTGGTACTCCACACAGGTGGAACAATCTCTATGTCAGAAGATGTAAATGGAACGGTCTCCTCTAATGAAGTCAATCCACTGAACAAAGCACAAATGAACCTAGAAAATGTAGAGTTCACATCGGAAGATATCTTTAATGTTCCGAGTCCGCATATGACATTAGAAAATATGCTAACTCTTAAAAACCGTATCAATCAAGCTTTTGATTCAGAAAATTTTGATGGAGTGGTTATCACTCATGGAACAGATACCTTAGAAGAAACAGCCTTTTTCTTAGATATTACTTTGCCTCATGGGAATCCTGTTGTTATCACTGGGGCTATGCGTTCAAGTAATGAGGTAGGTTCAGATGGACTGTATAATCTTTTAACTTCCATTCGTATAGCCGCATCAGATAAATCTCGTAATCGTGGAGTTTTGGTTGTCATGAATGATGAGATTCACTCTGCACGATATGTGACGAAGACGCACACCACTAACGTTGCGACCTTCCAAACCCCCACACATGGTCCATTGGGATGGATTTCTAAAGGTCGTGTCATCTATTTTCATGCTTTGTCAGATGCAAAGCACATTGATATTGATCAAGTCAAGGGAACGGTTCCAATCATTAAAGCATTTGCAGGTATGACAGGTGAAACCTTAGCTTTGTGGGATTCAGATAAGCTGGATGGGATAGTGATAGAGGCATTAGGAGCCGGGAATCTTCCTCCTACTGCAGTAGGTTACCTTGAGAAATTTATCGCCAAAGGAATCCCTGTGGTATTGGCTTCACGTTGTTTCAATGGAATAGCAGAGCCCATTTATGCCTACGAAGGTGGAGGGAAGCAGCTCTATGATGCAGGTGTCATGTTTGTGTCGGAAGTTAATTCACAAAAGGCACGTATCAAGCTCATTGTAGGGTTAAATGCAAAAGTTAAAAATTTAAGAGCATTTATCGAGGATTGATAACCCTAAGTATTTACAAAAAATTAAAATTTTTGTATAATGAATAAGAACGAAAAAAGAGGAGAGAAAAATGGCTAATATTAAATCTGCAATCAAACGTGCTGAATTGAACATTGTTGCAAACGAACGCAATTCAAAACAAAAATCTGCGATGCGTACAGCAATCAAAAAATTTGAAGCAGCACCTAGCGAAGAACTTTACAAAGAAGCTTCATCAGCAATCGATAAAGCTGCAACTAAAGGGCTTATCCACGCAAACAAAGCAAGCCGTGACAAATCACGCCTTTCAGCTAAATTAGGATAATAAGAAATTCTACTTCGGTAGATTTTTTTGTTTCAGACTAAAGTCTTAAAATAAAAATTAGGAATATGATACAATAGTACTTATATCATAAAGTAAAGAGGTGTTTTTAATGGAAAATCCACAACCTATTATTGATGAAAGACAATCAGGACTTTCTGCATTTTTTGCAAAAATTTATGGACTGGTTGGTGTAGGAATACTGATTTCTGCACTGGTATCTTTCATTACAATTAAATTCTTCCCACAAAACTTGGTTTCAATCATGCAAGGAGGGAATGTGATGGTCTTCATCATTTTCCTGATTCCTTTATTGATTGTATTTCCTGCACAACGTGCAGCAGCTAAGAATTCTCCAACTGCTTTGCCTTTGTTCATACTCTATTCGGCTGTGCTAGGGTTTATCCTTTCATTCAGCTTGATTTTCTACACAGGAACAGATATCACTATGGCTTTCTTAATCTCTGCAGGAATGTTCTTTGGAATGTCAGTTTATGGGCGTTTCACTAAGCGTAATCTTTCAGGAATGGCTAAGGCAATGATTGCTGGTGTTTGGGGATTGATTATCTTGGGGTTCCTAAATATGCTCTTCTTCCATAGCACACCACTCATGTTGTTAGGATCAGTCCTAGGAATTGTGATTTT
>WREM01000086.1 GCA_009779335.1 Streptococcaceae bacterium
ATATTTAAGAAATTGGAGAAAAACAATGAAAAAAGTAATGATTACAGGTGCACTTGGTCAAATTGGTTCAGAATTAGTTGAACGCCTACGCAATGATTTGGGGGCTGACAATGTCATCGCAACAGATGTGCGTACTATTGAAGGAAGTTCAGTTGTTGAAGGTGGACCATTTGAAATTCTTGACGTTATGGATAAAGATCGTATGTTTCAAATTGCTAAAAATAATGGAGTAGATACGCTTTTCCACCTTGCTTCACTTCTTTCAGCAACAGCAGAAGCTAAACCACAATTTGCATGGAACCTTAATATGACAGGATTGACTAATGCTCTTGAAACAGCTCGAGAGCTTAATTTACAGTTCTTTGCACCATCATCCATTGCAGCATTTGGTCCATCAACACCGATGGATAATACCCCTCAGGTGACTATCCAACGTCCCAACACCATGTATGGTGTTACAAAAGTTGCTATGGAGCTCCTCTGTGATTACTATCACACTAAATTTGGTGTAGATACTCGTGGTGTACGTTTCCCGGGACTTATCTCCTATAAAGTATTACCCGGTGGAGGAACAACGGACTATGCGGTGGACATCTACTATGAAGCGATTAAATCAGGGCATTATGACAGCTTTATTGCACAGGGGACGAAGATGGATATGATGTATATGTCAGATGCTATCGATGCCATTGTTGACCTTATGAATGCTCCTGCTGATAAATTGGTTAATCGTAATGCCTTCAACATTTCAGCTATGAGCTTTGAACCTGAAGAAATTGCAGCTTCTATCAAAAAAGTTATGCCTGATTTTACACTTGGTTATGCAGTTGACCCAGTTCGCCAAGGCATTGCTGATTCATGGCCCAATTCCATTGATTCATCGGCAGCATGTCAAGAATGGAATTTTAACCCTAAATTCGATCTTGATGCAATGACAAAAGATATGCTTGAAAAACTTACTGAAAAATTAAAATAAAAGACATGAAAAGTGATAAACTCACTTTTTTTCTATGTTATAATAGATTTATGACTAAAGTGATTGGTTTAACAGGCGGTATTGCTACGGGAAAATCTACGGCTACAGCGTTTTTAGAAACACAAAATTGTGAGATTATTGATGCAGATAAAGTAGTGAGAGAATTGCAGTTGCCTGACGGGATTTTATCAAAGCAGATTAAACAAATATTTGGAGCAGATTTTTTTGATGAAAAAGGGCAGCTAATTCGTGAAAAATTAAGTCAGCTCATATTAGCTGATGAGAAAGCTCGTTTTCAATTAGAAAAACTGCAAGATGAAATCATTCGAAAAGAACTTTATGCAAGACGAGATAAACTGATTGAGCAAGGTTCAGAGATTATTATCATGGATATTCCATTATTGTTTGAGCGAGAATATACAGGGTTTGATGAGATTTGGCTGATTTATGTGCCTGAAAACGAAGAAATAAAAAGACTGATGAATCGCAATGCCATTACAAAAGAAAAAGCAGAAAGCTTGATTGCTCTACAGTGGTCGATAGAGAAAAAGAAAGATTTAGCTCATCGAGTGTTTGACAATTCAAAGCGTCCCGAAAATCTGGAAGAAGAATTAAAAAAAGCTCTAAATGAGATTGAAAGAAAATAATGAGAGTAAAAATTACACTACGTTGCAGCTCATGCAAAAGTAAAAATTATATCAGCAGTAAGAATAAGACGACTAAGCCTGATAAAGTAGAAGTCATGAAGTTCTGCCCCAAGGAGAGAAAAGTGACCTTGCATAAGGAAGAGTAAGACATTTTGTAAAAAATAAAAAATGATATAATATAAGAACTAAAGAAAAAGAAAGGAGAAACCATGCAAGAAGGATTGAAAAAAGCCAATTTTTTGAATTATTCTATTTTAATTCCATATTTATTGTTGTCAGCGATTGGGATTATCATGGTTTTCTCTACAACAGTTCCATTGCAAATCCGTAACGGTTTTCAAGGTGCAGGTGTCTTTCAGTTAGTCATTAACCAAGCTGTTTTTATGATTTTGAGTTTTATTGCCATTGCGGTTATCTATCGCTTTAAGCTCAAAGTATTGAAGAGTCGATGGATCATTAATTTATTGATTGTGGTATTAGTTCTAGCCATGATATATTCTCGTATAGGACCGGGAACAGTGGCGAATGGAGCACATGGATGGATTCCTATTCCTGGAATTGGGACTGTTCAACCTGCAGAATTTGCTAAATTTTTCATCATTTGGTATTTAGCGTCAGTTTTCTCCAAAAAACAAGAAGAAATCGAATCCAAAGATGTTCATGCTCTTTTCAAAGGGAAAACTCTGACACAGAAAATTTTTGGTGGTTGGCGTTTACCTTTGATATTAATTGTGTTGATTGAATTAATCATGCCTGATATAGGAAATACAGCCATTATTGTTCTTCTTATTCTGGCTATGGTTGCATCAAGTGGAATTTCTTATGAGTGGTACTCTGGTTATTCAAAATTAATTCTTGCGGTATCTGTTGGATTTCTAGGGTTGGTTTATTTTACGCAAGGGAAGATTTTATCAGGACCATTTGCATATGCCAATAAACGTTTCCAAGCCTATATCAATCCCTTTGCAGATGTATCAAATTCAGGACATCAGATGGCAAATTCTTATTATGCTATTGCAAACGGCGGTTGGCTGGGTCGAGGATTAGGAAACTCTATTGAAAGTCAAGGGTTCCTTCCCGAAGCACATACGGATTTTATCTTTTCTATTGTGGTAGAGGAGATGGGATTGATTGGAGCCTTTATTGTCTTAGGGATTCTCTTTTTCCTAATGATCCGTATTTTAAGGGTAGGAATAAAAGCAAAGAATGCCTTTAATTCTTTGATCTGTATAGGAGTAGCATCATGGCTTTTGATTCAAGTTTTTATTAATGTTGGTGGAGCGATTGGAGTCATTCCTGAAACGGGAGTTACCTTCCCTTTCTTGTCTCAGGGTGGGTCATCCTTCCTTGTCTCATCACTAGGAATTGCCTTTGTTTTGAATATTTCTGCAGATGAGAAACGTAGAGAAATTCAGGAATTAACATACATCAATAGTGGTGTCTATGATAATGTAGAAATAATAGAATAAAAAAACCTTGAAATTTCAAGGTTTTTATAAATTATAATGTTGATGTTTAAGAAGTGAGGGGTAAATATTTTTTGTATTGTTGAGTTCTTTTTTCTTCACTTCAATGTCTTCAGTAATGGAAACAGAGAATTTTTCAAAGATAGGGCGAGACTCTTTAAAGATATATCCACCATTTTTCAAATCTTGTTCGTCATCAAATACAGCCAAGTGATGAGACAAATCGGTAAAGAAGGTACTTAGGAAATAAGCAGGGATATAGAGATTGTACATTGATGTATAATTCTTCAAAAAGTTATAGTCATAGAAAGGGACTTTTACATCGTTTTGAGGATTGATAAGGTCTTTATCATCTCCAGTAACAGGACGGTTAAGGATTTCTATGATTTTTTGATTGAGAGTGTTTCTTACTTCAATCTCTTTGAGTAGCTTCTCAGTGGCTAAACGCTTCTTATAACGGTTATCGTCATAAACTTTGTAAATCAGCATCCCAATGATGAGAAGCATAGCACCGATAATGAGGCCGCAAACAACGGCAATAATAAGTTCTATCATAATTAGTATTATAGCAAAAGATAAAGATTTTTCAAGAATAAGGCGATAAAATTATTTCTTTTGACCTTTCTTGACCAAAAGATTATAATAGAGCATATCATAAAAATTAGGAGATTTACTATGAATTTAGTCCCAACAGTCATCGAACAATCAAGTCGTGGAGAGCGTGCCTATGACATCTACTCTCGTCTATTAAAAGATCGAATCATCATGCTGACAGGTCCAGTCGAAGATGGAATGTCAAACTCTATCATCGCACAGCTACTTTTCTTAGATGCACAAGACAATACAAAAGATATTTATTTATATATCAATACACCGGGAGGTTCCGTATCTGCAGGTCTTGCCATTGTTGATACCATGAACTTCATCAAATCTGATGTACAAACCATTGTCATGGGAATTGCGGCTTCTATGGGAACGATCATTGCCTCAAGTGGTACAAAAGGAAAACGTTTCATGCTTCCTAATGCAGAGTATATGATTCATCAACCTATGGGTGGAACAGGATCTGGCACTCAACAATCAGATATGGCTATCGCAGCAGAACATCTACTAAAAACACGTCAAAATTTAGAGCAAATTCTTGCAGATAATTCAGGACAAGACATTAAAAAGGTCAATAAAGATGCTGAGCGTGATAATTGGATGTCCGCTAAAGAAACATTAGAGTATGGCTTCATCGATGAGATTATGGAAAATAATAAACTTAAATAACTGATAAAAATCTCAAAAATTGAGATTTTTTTAATTTTTTATTGAAAAAGGTCTTTTTTTTAGAAAATAAAAGTGCTATAATTGGAAAAGAAAAAATGAGAAAAGAGATAAATAAAGGGATGCTTACTGTTTACATCGCACCATCATGTACCAGCTGTAAAAAGGCAAAGTCATGGTTTGAATATCATAATATACCGTACAAGGAACACAACATCATCTCTAATCCTCTAACTCCAGAGGAAATACTAGATATTTTAAGAAAATGTGATGGTGGAGTGGAAGATTTGCTCTCTAGTCGTAACCGCTTTGTTAAGGATATGGAAGTGAACTTTGAAGAATTGCCATTGTCAGAGGCTATCAAAATTATCTCAGAGCATCCACAAATTCTGCGTCGTCCCATTATCACGGATGAAAAACGTCTTCATGTAGGCTATAATGAAGAAGAAATCCGTACATTCCTGCCCCGTACTGTGCGTGTACTGGAAAAGAATGAAGCCAGACTCCGAGGAGCCATGTAAAAAGTAAAAAAGAGTGAATCAATTCACTCTTTTTCTTTTGTA
>WREM01000087.1 GCA_009779335.1 Streptococcaceae bacterium
ACTGTTTTTTTATTTAACTGTTCCTGATTAAGTTGTCCCAACATCTTGAGAGCATCTACATTTATCTTAGGACTTATTTCTGTAAAAGTCATTTGTTTTTCCTATCATTTCATAAATAAAACACCTTTTGGTGTTCTTTTATTATAATCTATTTTTTTAGTCCATGACAATTTTTGAATTTTTTACCCGAACCACATGGGCATTTTTCATTACGACCAACATTTTCAAAATTTTGTTGTCCAGTTGAAGTTTCAGATTTGTCAGCTGCTGGAGAGAACATTGCTTGTTGAGCTGTCGTTTTTCTCACTTCTTCTTGTGGTGCATAAGATTTTTGTTGGATTTGAGCTTTCATCACTAGACGCGTCACTTCAAATTCAATAGCTCCAATCATATCATGGAACATCTTAAATGATTCTCTTTGATATTCTACAATAGGATTATTTTGGGCATAACCACGTAACCCAACAGATTGACGCATTTGATCCAATTGGTCAATTTGTTCAGACCAGTTGTTATCTACAACTCTTAGAATAACTGCACGTTGGAAATCCAATTTTTGTGCTTCATCTTGTTCTAATTTCTTCATTTGTTTGTCGTAATGTGCTTTGACCTTACTAAACAATAAATCTTTAACCTTGTTTTTGGGTTGATTAAGAAGATCTTCTGCAGATAAGTCGCCTTCCTCTAGGAATGAATTATCCACCATATGAATGAAATTATTGACTATTTCTTGGTCATCAAATCCTTTGACTAAGGTATGGTCATCCACTTGACGATCAATCGTGCGTTTGAACATGCCCAAGAGTTGAGGGGTTAAGTCTTGTTTAGCTTTAATAACTGATTGACGTTGGTCATAGATCACTTCACGTTGTTCACGGATAATGTCGTCATATTGCAAGACTTGTTTACGTGAATCATAGTTATTCCCCTCAACACGCTTTTGAGAACTTTCGATTTGTCGAGTAATCAAGCCTGAACGAATAACTGCGTCATCCCCTGTAATTTTCATACGATCTAAGAACATTGCCACACGCTCTGACCCAAAACGACGCATCAAGTCATCTTCAAGAGACAGATAGAATTGTGATATTCCTGGGTCTCCTTGACGACCTGAACGTCCACGAAGCTGGTTGTCAATACGACGAGATTCATGACGCTCTGTACCAATAACTGCTAATCCTTGATATTCTTCATCAGGGTGCTCAAGTACTCCCGGGCCAAGTTTGATATCCGTTCCACGTCCTGCCATATTTGTTGCAATAGTTACTGCACCTTGTTGTCCGGCATTCATAATGATTTGTGCTTCACGACCATGGTTTTTAGCATTCAAAACTTCATGGGGAATTTTATTTTCTGTCAGTTTTTTAGAAATTAATTCAGAAGTCTCAACAGCAACTGTACCAATGAGGATAGGTTGTCCTTCTGCATGACGACGTTTGATGTCTTCAACAACTGCATGGAATTTGGATTCTAGGGTTGGATAGAGTAAATCTGGATGATCCTTACGAATGATTGGACGGTTAGTTGGAATTGGAACAATCTGAATATTATAGATTTCACGGAATTCTTCTTCTTCTGTTTTGGCTGTTCCTGTCATCCCAGAGAGTTTCTTATACATACGGAAGTAGTTTTGAATGGTGATAGATGCCATTGTTTTAGATTCATCTTGAATAATGACAGCTTCTTTTGCCTCAATGGCTTGATGCAATCCATCAGAATAACGACGTCCTGGCATTGTACGTCCTGTAAATTGGTCAATGATTAATACTTCACCTTCTTGGTCAACCATATAATCAATATCATTAATCATGATATAGTTGGCACGTAAAGCATTATCTACAAAGTGAGTTAGTCCGGTATTGTCAATTTCATAAAGGTTTTGAATGTTAAAAAACTTCTCTGCCTTATCAATTCCTTCATCAGTCAACCCAATAGTTTTAGACTGAAGATCGATTTGATAATCATCACCTTCTTCAAAATCTTCATGTCCGTTAAGCGTTTTTGCAAATTGATCTGCACGATGATAAAGGGCAGATGAAGATTCCGCTTGACCTGAAATAATCAAAGGTGTACGTGCTTCATCGACCAAAATAGAATCGACCTCATCCACTAGGGCATAATTAAGAGGACGTTGCACCATTTCTTCATAACGAGTGACCATATTGTCACGTAAATAATCAAAACCAAGTTCAGCTGATGTAGAATAAGTAATATCACAAGCATAAGCTTCACGCTTTTCCTCTGGTGAAAGAGAATTTAAGTTAAGACCTACGCTCAATCCAAGCCAATTATAGAGCTCTCCCATTTCTGTTGCATCACGAGTTGATAAATATTCATTGACCGTAACAACATGAACCCCTTTTCCAGCTAAGGCATTAAGGTAAACAGGCATTGTAGCAGTAAGTGTCTTACCTTCCCCTGTACGCATTTCAGGAACATCCCCATTATGTAGGACAAATCCCCCCATGATTTGAACATGGAATGGATAGAGTCCTAAAACGCGCTTGGCAGCTTCACGGCAGACAGCAAAAGCTTCAAAAGCTATATCATCTAATGTTTCTCCTTTGTCAAGTCGTGTTCTAAATTCCTCAGTTTTTCCTTTTAATGCTTCATCAGAAAGATGAGACATTTCCTCCGCATAAGAATCTACCTTTTTGGCATTTTTATCTAACTTTCGAAGTTCTGTTTTGTCATTACTGAAAATAGTTCTAACAATATTTGGCATACATTTACTGGTCTATTTCAATTAGTAAATAGACACTCTCCTCTTTAACTCTATAAATCATCTACTCGATTGTTTTATCTTAAAATAAGTAAATCACTAGGCTATATTTTAGCACCTTTAGCCCTTTTTTTCAATTCAAAAACCATTTCTCTTATTTGGCAATATATTTGAAATCTGGATTGATTTCCTTGTCTAATTGGGCAAAGGCTTCCTCCATACGGCGATTGACCTCTTGAATTCCTTCATCATTTGCTTTAGCAACATCTGAAATATCAATAGGTTCTCCAAAATTAATATGGACTTGTTCACGTTTGAAAATCCCTTTCATACTGAGTGGACCTTGATAAACAGCAGGTACAATACGAACTTTTGCCATTTTAGCAATCAGGGTTACGCCCCCCTTCATCTCACTTGAATGGCGAGAACCTGAGGGGAACATGATTAATGATTTGTCTGATTTTTTCAGCATTTTGACAGGATATTGAATGACTTCACGTCCCGGATTTTCACGATCTATTGGAAATGCTCCACATTTTCTAATCCACCAAGCAAAGAGACGATTTTTGAAGAGTTCCTTTTTAGCCATGAATATAAATTGTTTAGGCTTAGTGGCAAATGCCAGATAGACTGGATCTAAGATAATACGGTGTGGAGCTACCAAAACATAATTCTCAGAAGGATCTGGAATGCGATCAAGGTTATAATATTTTGCCTTTCCATTAAAGATAAAAAGCAAGAACGCAACTAAACCACGTAGAAATCTATAAAACATATTTTCTCCCTGTTTTTAATTTATTTTATTATATCATTTTTCTTTTGTAGACTTCTTATCCTGTCCTCTTGGCTTGAGTCCATAACAGGATTCATCTGAAGTCCTATCTCTATTTCTTGACTTTGATTGCCTAATAAACGTAAGATGAATGAAAATACAGGGATGACAATGAATAGCCAATGTCCATTTTCAGGTGACCAATAAACGAGGGCGGTGATAATGATGTTTACTAATAATGTGAAAATTAATCGCCCCGCCCATATCCTACGCCACATAGTAAAAGTTTTTGGCATATTCTTGAAATGATCCCTTGCACTAGAAAGAGAAGCATTCTCCTGTTGTAATAAGATTAAAAGCAATAGACCACCATAATTTAGGGCTGAAAAGCGTGTAGGTTCTTCAATGATCCATTTGGTTAATAAAGGAATAATGGAAAGTAAGGCTAGAAAAATAAAATCCTGCACTACTATACCTTCTGTAACCTCCTCAGTAATAGAGAAAATCTTATGATGATTGAGCCAAAAATTACCAATGACAATGAAAGAAACAAAGAAAATACCGACTGCACCCAAAAATTTGAAATAGCCGTCTGGTCCTGAGGGCATGGGGATTTCTAGTAGCATGATTGTAATAATGACGGCAATGACCGCATCAGAGAAAACCTCAATGTGCTCACGGAATTTTGTTTTCCTTCTCTTTTCCTCGCTCAAGCGATGTTTTCTAATTTCTTCTTGTAGTTCCACATCAGAAAAATGAATAAGATGAGGATGTTCCTTGATAAATTCTGAGTTCACTTCCTCTTGGGCTTTTTGAAACTTAGGATTTTTCATTGCTTCTTCATACTGTATATAGCGTTTTTCTCGTTTTAACTCTGCTTTTGTTTTCATTATTTTTTCCTTATATTTGCCGTATCCATCAATATAGTAATGGGTCCATCATTGATTAATTCAATAGCCATATCTGCTCCAAATTTTCCTGTTTGTACAGGTATTTCTTGTCCTAATTCTATATTAAATTCATCATAAATCTGACGAGAAAAATCCGGTTGACCTGCAGCAGTAAAGCTAGGTCTTGTCCCTTTTTTGATATTGGCATAGAGTGTGAACTGTGAAACAGACAAAACTTCTCCCTGCACATCACGCACAGACAGGTTCATCTTATCATTTTCATCATTGAAAATACGCAGTTGACTGATTTTTCGAACAGCATAATCAATATCATCTACTGTATCCGTATCTTCTATCCCTACAAAAAGAAGCAAACCCTGACCAATTTTACTTATGAGTTGACTATCGATAGATACAGAAGCGGATTTCACACGTTGAATAACAAATTTCAT
>WREM01000088.1 GCA_009779335.1 Streptococcaceae bacterium
AAAATTTGTACGCACGCATGATTCTGCTCAACTTCATGAAAAGTACGATGCCAATACTAAAGAAGAATTAAATGAACTCGGTCTTTCAGCAACCATTGCAGGACGTCTCATGACCAAACGTGGCAAAGGTAAAGTCGGATTCGCTCATTTGCAAGACCGTGAGGGGCAAATTCAGCTCTATGTCCGAAAGGATGAGGTCGGCGAGGAAAACTATGAAATCTTCAAAACCGCTGACTTAGGGGACTTTATCGGTGTTGAAGGACAAATCATGAAAACCGATATGGGAGAACTTTCTATCAAGGCAAGCAAGTTGACTTTCCTCTCAAAAGCACTCCGCCCACTGCCTGAGAAATTCCACGGCTTGACAGACACTGAAACTCGCTACCGTAAACGTTACTTAGATTTGATTTCAAATCGTGAAAGTTTTGACCGCTTCCTTACTCGTTCAAAAATCATGTCTGAAATTCGTCGTTACATGGATGATTTAGGTTATCTTGAAGTGGAAACACCTATCCTTAATAATGAAGCGGGCGGGGCTGCTGCTCGACCTTTCTACACTCATCATAACAGCCTAGACATTGATATGGCTTTGCGTATTGCGACTGAACTTCATCTCAAACGTCTGATTGTGGGAGGTATGGAGAAAGTTTATGAACTGGGACGTGTCTTCCGTAACGAAGGAATGGACCAAACCCATAACCCTGAGTTCACAACCATGGAATCTTATGAAGCCTATGCTGATATTGAAGACATGATGAACTTGACCGAAGGTATTTTCCAACACGTTGCTAAAGCTGTGGTAGGTAAAGATATGCTTTCCTATGACGGTAAGGAAATTAATGTAGGCGAACAATTCAAACGTATCCACATGGTTGATGCCATTAAAGAAGTAACGGGTGTTGATTTCTGGCAAGAGATGAGTTTTGAAGAGGCTGTCCAACTAGCAAAAGAACATAATATCTATGTAGAAAAACACTTTACAAGTGTAGGACACATCATCAATGAATTCTTTGAAAAATACATCGAAGAAACACTCATTCAACCTACATTTATCTATGGACATCCAAAGGAAATCTCTCCTCTGGCTAAAATGAATGCTGAAGACTCTCGCTTTACCGATCGTTTTGAACTCTTTATCAACGGGAAAGAATATGCCAATGCCTTCTCTGAATTAAATGATCCCATCGACCAATTGGAACGTTTCCAAGCACAAGCCAAAGCTAAAGAATTAGGAGATGATGAAGCAACTGGTATAGATTACGATTATGTTGAAGCCTTAGAACATGGAATGCCACCAACAGGTGGATTAGGAATCGGTATTGACCGTATGATTATGCTCTTTACAGATACATTGTCTATCCGTGATGTTCTCCTATTCCCAACTATGAAATAAAATAAAAACGACCCTTTGGTCGTTTTTTTATTAATTAGCTTATTTTATAAATAAGTTTGAATAATGCAACGGCAATTACTGCAGCTAAGATTGGAGCTACAACTGGTACCCATGAATACCACCATCTTGATGAACCTTTACCTTCACCAAGAATTGATTTAGGTAAGATAGTGTGAATGATACGAGGTCCAAGGTCACGAGCAGGGTTAAGTGCAGGTCCAGTAGGTCCTCCAAGTGATGCTACAAGTACCAATACAAGGAATCCAACGACCATAGCTCCAACAGTTTGAGATCCATAAGATAGTCCAACATAATTTGTGATTTGATTTTGAACTTGATCAGATACACTCATTGAGCTTACTGTGTGATATACTGTTCCTGTAGTTTGTGAAGTGATAGGATGAGTTTTTAGTATATCATCAATAGCACTAATAACTTGTGATCCCATGAAGAGTTTTGTTAATCCCAATGCTCCAAAGAAGAGGATGAATGATCCAACTAACTCATTCAAGAATCCATTAATCATAGATCCTCCACGCATGAATTGTGATTCATCATCAAGATTGTCAATAGTTGCGAATGTTCCCAAAATTGCTTTAGAATCTTGTGTTTGTAAGTAATAAGGACGATAAACCATAACGACGATTAATTGTCCTACCATCGCTCCAAGTAATTGAGCCAAGATATAAAATGGTACTTGTACCCAAGGGAAAAGTCCAGTAGCTGCAAGTCCTAATGTAAAGGCAGGGTTGATTTGTGCAGAAATAGTCCCAAATGCTACCAATGGTAACATCACACCAACACCATAACCCCAAGCGATAATCATCCAAGATTGACCGCTTCCTTTAGTTCCTTTAAGTTCAACATTGGCTACTGCCCCGTTTCCTAAGATAACAAGAAATGCAGTTCCAATAAATTCGGTGATATATTTCACCATCCATGAATAATCCATGATTTCCTCCAAAAGATATTTTTCTAACTTAACCATTCTATCAAAATATGTCCCCTAGGTAAAGTAATAGCTATAACAAAACTGAAACTTAACTTCTGATTTGCTATAATAGAATTATATTAAAAGAAACTAGGTATATCTATGAAATTTAATCATTTTTCATTTTTCGAAAAATCTTTTACTGAAAAGTTAGAAGAGCTTGATAAACTAGGCTTTTCATATTCTGTCTTTATGGAAGACAAGAAAATTCTCCGTGATTTTTTGATTGTTGCTCCTATAGATATGACTGTTTTACAGGCCACTGCTGAATTAAGTGTCCTAGACTTTCTCAAATCATCCCAACAATTAGACTGGGAGATTTACTGGACGATTGTTCTCCAGCTTATAGGATTTACCCCTCACTTTGAGTTTAATATAGAAGAATCTGTCAAATTTGCACAGTCTGTCAACTTGCCAATGATTGATGATGAACTATCATCTGAAGCATTGATTTCAGCCCTTTATCTCCTTCTTGCCACACGCTGTAAAAATGGAATGTTATTGGTTGAGCATTGGGTATCAGAAGGGCTACTTCCTCTTGACAATGACTATCACTTCTTCAATGATAAAACCTTAGCGACCTTTGACACTTCCCACCTCATTCGTGAAACATTATGGGTCGAATCCTCTGTAGATACTGCAAGTCGTGGACAATATGATTTGATAAAAGTTCAGATTATCCGTCCACACTACGAAGGGCAACTCCCTGCTGTTCTGACAGCTAGTCCTTATCATTTGGGAATAAACACCATTGCTAATGATAAACAACTCCATGATATGACTGGCAACTTAGAAAAGAAAGGGGAGCAGGCCCTTTCAGTTAAGTCACAACTGCCGCAAACCCCTCACTATGAAAAAAATCAAGTGGAACAAGCTGATTCTTCTACCTATGGATTCACGCACAGTTGGACTTACTCGCTTAATGATTATTTCCTCGCACGAGGCTTTGCCTCTATTTATGTGGCTGGTGTAGGCACACGTGATTCAGATGGTTTACAGACTTCTGGAGACTATCAGCAAATCTATTCCATGACTGCAGTCATAGATTGGCTCAACGGTCGTACTCGTGCCTTTACCTCTCGCAAAAAAACACATGAAATTAAAGCCGACTGGGCAACAGGGAAAGTCGCTATGACAGGAAAGTCTTATCTTGGGACTATGGCTTACGGAGCAGCCACAACTGGAATCGACGGACTCGAAGTTATCCTCGCAGAAGCAGGGATTTCCTCTTGGTACAACTACTATCGTGAAAATGGACTGGTTCGTTCTCCCGGTGGATTCCCCGGGGAAGATTTGGACGTCCTTGCTCAACTGACTTATTCTCGTGATTTGGACGGGGCGGACTATCTCAAATCCCATACAGAACATCAGGCATTCATTAATCAAATGACCACATCCATTGACCGTTCTACAGGAAATTACAATCAATACTGGGAAGACAGAAATTATCTGCCACACACTGACAAGATCAAGGCAGATGTCCTTATGGTTCATGGATTACAGGACTGGAATGTGACTCCTGAGCAAGCTTACAATTTCTGGCATGCCTTGCCAAACTCTGTGAACAAACACGCTTTCTTACACCGTGGCTCTCACATCTACATGAACAACTGGTTCTCCATTGATTTTTCAGAGATCATTAACAATTACTTTACAGCCAAATTATTAGATAAACCTCTATCCCTTCAACTGCCTCCTGTCATTTTACAGGATAATAAAGAAGAGCAAACTTGGGAAAGTCTTGACGAATGGGGAGGGAAATCTCAATTCTCACTCCCTCTCTCGCAAAAACCTGATTTGACTTCAACCTTCAATAATCACTACGAAAAAGAACAATTTGATTCCTACAGTAAAGACTTTAATGTTTTCAAAAAAGATTTATTTGAAGACAAAGCAAATAGTTCTGTGATTGACATTGACATAACTGAGGATATCCTTGTCAATGGAAAAATCCAGCTTGAACTCAAAATGAAACTCAATGATGATAAAGGATTACTCTCTGCTCAGCTCTTAGACTTTGGAGATAAAAAACGTCTAGCTGATCGAGCTCAAGTTCAAGACTTAAAGGTCATTGACCGTGGACGTAACTTTATGTTAGATGACTTGACTGAACTCCCTTTTGTTGACAGTCCTTATCAAGTTGTTTCCAAAGGGTTTACAAACCTTGAAAATCGGCAGTCATTGTTGTCAACCTCTATAGTCCCTGTCAATGAATGGTTTACAGTAAATCTTTCTTTACAGCCTACTGTCTATCAGCTTAACAAAGGAGACAAGCTTCGACTGGTTCTTTATTCTACAGATTTTGAACATACCATTCGTGATAATAGAGAAGTAACCTATCAGATTGATT
>WREM01000089.1 GCA_009779335.1 Streptococcaceae bacterium
ATTTCCAAATAATGAATGCTCCTTGAATAAGTAAGAGTAAGAAAATTACGGCGAAAACAAAAATCACAATACCAAATGCTTGCGGAGACAATACCAAATCAAAGTATTTTCCGCCAATCATACGAACAAAAATCAAAAAGAGAACTTTTGAAAGGGCTACTCCCACTAATGATCCGATAGCAACTGTCATAAGAAAGCTGAAAAGCAATTCTAATGAACTGACGGACATGATTCTTCCCTTACCAAATCCCAAAATATCATAAAGTCCAAACTCCTTAGAGCGTTGTAATTGTAAAAAACGATAGGAGTAAATAAGGATAATTCCTGAAAAGATAGCCAGTATGATCATGGCAAAGATCAGAAGTTGACTGACCGCATCTCCACCGGGAAGCTTACTTACCGTGGGCGATATGCTCATTGCTGTAACTACAAAAAGCATGACAAACATCGTCACAGAAGCAATCAGAAAGGGTAAAAAACTTGACTTAGACTTTTGTAAATTGCGTAAAGCTAATTTAAGCGATAACATCTTTACTCCCCTCCTATGAATGAGGCTGTGGATAATGAAATTTCTTTCGCAAATTCTGTAGATGTTTTTTCTCCACGATAAAGCTGATGATACAGCATACCATCTTTAATGAAGAGCACACGCTTAGCATGAGAAGCCGCAAGGTTGGAGTGTGTCACCATGATGATAGTCTGTCCTGTCTGATTAATCTCTTCAAAGAGTGTGAGTAAACTCTCTGAATTTTTGTAATCTAGGGCTGCTGTTGGTTCATCCGCAAGCACCAAATCAGGGGCTGTGATTAAGGCACGAGCCACTGCCACACGTTGCTTTTGACCTCCTGATAATTCAAAAGGTTGTTTACTAAGCAAATCTTCAATGTTCAAGCGTGGAGCAAGCTCCTGAAGTTTGGCTTCCATTTCTTTCACGGGTACTTTACTTAATACCAAGGGTAGAAAGATGTTATCTTTGACGGACAAGGTATCCAAGAGATTAAAGTCTTGAAAGACAAACCCCAAATGTTCTCGACGAAAATCTGATAAGGCCGAGTCTTTAATGACGGTTATATCATTGCCTGAAAGTCGGACTTCTCCCGATGTAGGCTTCTCAAGAGTCGAGAGAATATTGAGCAGTGTCGTTTTACCTGATCCTGATTCTCCCATGATAGCAATGTATTCCCCCTCTTCCACAGTAAAATCAATATCTTCAAGGGCTGTAGTTTCTTCTTTTGAAAAACGTGTTTTAAATATTTTTTTTAAATGTTTAACTTCAAGTAACATCTGTCCATCTAGGGTTATCACCCTCTCCTTTCCCTTATTTCAACTTATCTAAAGCTTTTTGTGGAATGTCTTTTTCCTGAACTTCATTCCAATTGGTTACTCCCTTTTTATCATTAACGGTGAGTGATAAATAGGCATTATGACGCAAGTTATGATCTGCTGTAAATATTAATGTTTTTTCATCTCCATTTTTATTGAAGGCTTTCATCTCATAATCATACCGGTCAAAAACTTCACCACTGTCTGAGTGTGTTTGGACTTTTTTCCCATCTGCGACAATCTTAACGTAATAAGTTTCTCCTCCATAAGTAATAGTCTTCCAGGCATAGAATGCCCCTCCTAGAACGACAAGAACTGTAACAAGCACGAGTAATACTTTTTTCATTTTATCTCTCCTTTTTCTTAATACATCTATTCTAACAGAAAAATCAAAAATTCAAACTTACATTTTTGTAAAAAAGGTAAAAAATAAAAAGAACCTGTAATGATTCTTTTAATAAATCTCATTATAAATCTTGTCTTCTGATGATTAACATTCCCATTAATCCAAATCCAACGATTGAAAGAACGGGGATAATAATACTAAAGATACCATTAAATCCTGTAAACATCACACTAGAGGCACTTGAATCTCCATTCGCAGACATCATGAGTGCAACAGGAAGTTGTATAAACTGGGAAACCATATTTATACCAAATGAAAAACCAATATAAACAAAGAAAGAGGAAACTTTTCCACGTAACATGATTACTGCACTTGCCATGACAACCACTGCAGAAATTGAGGATAAGATACCACCGATAAGAACAATGATAATATTAGGAGCGATACTAAGTCCAGTGAACATCTTTACTGCTCCTATAATACTCGTCATATTAAAAATCAAAAGTGTGACGATAGGAATAACTAGAATCACGGTCATCATGATGAGTGTAGAAAGAACAGTAGCTGCAATCTTGACAAAATAATATTTGACACGGGATACTCCACTTGCTACCATCAAACTAAGCACTTTACTTCTATAATCCACATTAAGCAAATGAAAAGGATAGAGTAGCCCTAGAAAATAAGTACCGACCAAGAAAGAAAAACTTATCATCACGAGTAGTCCTAAAAATATTATTATACCACCACCGCTTCCAGATGTGGAGCCCTCAGCTTGAGAGGTATTCATTACATTTATCATAAGTAACCAACAAGCAGTAAGTATAATTCCTAACCCTGATAGCACTCCTCCCACAATCAAATAAGGCTTATCTGTACTATTTTTATACATTTCCATCTTGAATATATCTCTTGCATTCATAATAAGCCCTCCTATTTAACAAGTTCAGCGAACTTGTTTTCTTTCTTGATTTGATCGAATTCAATGCCCTGTGCAACTGCTTCTTGGAAAAGTTGACGATAAACCTCTTCTGCTGCATCAAATTTAATCTTTTCACCCTCAACAGTAGAGGCAATATCTTTCTCCTTCAAAAGACTGATGAATTTCTCACTATCACTCACTTCCACGCGATAGATATAGGTTTGTCCTAATTCTTTCAGATCAAATTTATTATCAAAGTCACCTTTTGATAGAACAAAGACTTCATCCGCAAGAGATTCAATGTCTTCTTGTACATGGCTAGAAATAAGAATCATCTTCCCTTGGTCTTTAAGTTTAAGCAAATAATTTCTGAACCATGCTACAGTTTCCACATCTAATCCACGAAATGGCTCATCAAAGATAAGAATATCTGCATCATTCATCAGAGAGATGAGCAAGATGAGTTTCTTATTCATCCCCAATGAATAGTTTCCTACTTTTTCTCTTAAATTGTCTAAAATACCAATTTCTTTTGCCAAAGTTTGAGCTTTCTCTGTATCAAACCCACCACGCAAACCACCAAAATATCTGAGGTTAAATAATCCTGTACGCCCTTTATATAACTCCATATCATCTAAAACAATTCCTACTTTAGATAAAATTTCAGGATTATTTCTGACATTCACCCCATCAATTTCAATGATTCCTGTATATTTGGTAATAATATTTGTTAGTGTTTTGAAAAATGTAGTTTTCCCTACACCATTCTTCCCAACAATTCCATAAACTTTCCCTTGTTCAAACTCTACTTGAGGAATAGTCAGTACAGGTTTCATCCCATAAGAAAAGCTAAGGTTTTTTACATTAATATTTGTCATATCCTGCTCCTTCGTCTTGTTGATACTCCTATTATAGCACTATTTTATTTTTATTATTTAGGCATATCCACATCCAACAGGACTACTTCTTGTCCATCAGGCTTAATTTCTCTTGGGTTATAGAAAACCATAGACATTTGGACGTAATCCGGATGGGTGTCTTTGGGAGCTCCAAAGATAATGTTATCTTCAAAATCAACTGTGAAACTATCTATAAAGGCATTGCATTCTGCCATGTCATCAAAAATCATGACTTCTCGCTTGTTGATGACTACTTTGATTTGATGTCTATCTGGCTCAATCATATCAATACTCCTTAATACGTCTTCTGTATTTTTCTACTGCTTCTTTGAGTTCTGCCATAGTATCTGATGAAAATTTCTCACAGATTTCTTGGGCAAGCACTGTGGCAACAACATTCTCCATAACGACACCTGCAGCAGGCAAAGCTGTAGGGTCAGAACGTTCCACAGAAGCCTTATGGAGTTCATGACTCTCTATATCTACAGATAGAAGGGGTTTATACAAGGTCGGAATAGGTTTCATGACCCCACGCACAATGATGTCTTCCCCGTTGGTCATGCCCCCCTCGAAACCTCCAAGATGGTTAGAAGAGCGACTGTATCCTATCCCTTCAGACCATACAATCTCATCCATCACCTGACTGCCGTAACATTTCCCTGCTTGAAATCCCATGCCGAATTCGACACCCTTAAAAGCATTGATAGAAACGACTGCCCCTGCAATCTTACTGTCTAACTTACGGTCATGATGCACATAAGATCCTAGACTTGCAGGAAGATTGTGAGCACGCACCTCCACAATACCACCCAGTGTATCTCCTGCTTCCTTTGTTTGATCAATGAAAGCATGAATTTCATCTATGCGTGATTCATCTACGATTGATAGATCATTACCTCTGACTTTTTGACTGATTTGCTCCGCGGTTAAGTCATCAGAAAAGTCAATCTCTTTCCCACCAAAATTAACAATGTGATTGGCAAGTTCAATGTCTAACTCAGATAAAAGTTTTTTTGCCACAGCTCCGACTGCTACTCGCATGGTAGTCTCCCTAGCTGATGACCGTTCTAATACATTTCGCAAGTCATCAAAGTCGTATTTAAGTCCACCCACTAAATCTGCATGACCCGGGCGTGGCTTCGTCAAGCGACGTTGAGATTTGACAGATTCATCCATTGGTTCACTAGCCATGACCTGTTGCCAGTTTTTGAAATCCTTATTTTCTACAACTAATGTAAGG
>WREM01000090.1 GCA_009779335.1 Streptococcaceae bacterium
ATCATCTACTGTATCCGTATCTTCTATCCCTACAAAAAGAAGCAAACCCTGACCAATTTTACTTATGAGTTGACTATCGATAGATACAGAAGCGGATTTCACACGTTGAATAACAAATTTCATTTCTATATTATAGCATTAAAGAAAAACACTTGGATATCCAAGTGTTTAACCATCCGTTCTCTTGACTGAATCTACATCAGGCGTCATCTTTATCTTATCGACGATATGGGCAAGTTCTGTCACATTTTTAATTCCCACGGTAATATGGACATGAGCCATGGCCTTATCTTTAGTTGGTTGAGCATTGATAGAAATCAGATTTTTTGTAGTGTTACTGAGTACCTGCATAATGTCATTAAGGATACCTGCACGGTTATAAGCATAAACGACAATATTGGCTGGATATTCCTTGGTTGAACTTTGATTTTCATCCCATTCGACTTCAACCAAGCGTTGTTCAAAATCTTCCTGACTGCGTGCATTTTGGCAATCTACACGGTGAATGGATACGCCACGACCTTTTGTAATATAACCTACTATTTCATCGCCCGGAACAGGATTACAACATTTACTGATACGCACTAAAAGACCATCTGTCCCTGCCACGTTTACTCCACCAGTAGAATGAATTTTCATGACAGCCTTATTTTCGTGCTTGACTGCCTGCCCATTCATAAATTCTTCGGCTTCGGCCTTAGACTGTTCTTTTTCAGCTTGGCGGCGTTCTTCCTCTGTCAATTTATTGAAGATAGAAATGGTGGATATTTCACCAAATCCTATATTGGCATAAAGTATATCTGTTGATTTATAGCTGATTTTAGCAAGTAAATCCTCCATTTTCTTACCTTCAAGATACTGATTCGCTGTATAGCCATTCTCTATGAGCATCTCTTGAAGTAATTCACGACCTTTGTTAATAGAACTTTCTCTGTCTTGATTTTTAAAGAATTGCTTGATTTTATTGCGAGCTTTATTAGTTTTGACCAATTTTATCCAATCTCGACTTGGTCCAAAACTGGAGTTTGAAGTGATTATCTCCACTCTGTCTCCAGTTTTTAAGATGTAAGTCAATGGTTGCATACGATCATTGACTTTAGCTCCTACTGCCTTGTCTCCCACTTGTGAATGAATGGCATAGGCAAAGTCAATGGGACCTGAACCCACGGGAAGCTCTTGTACTGCTCCAGTAGGTGTAAACACATAGATTTTTTGACCTAGAATGTCCTCTTGCACTGCTTTTACAAATTCTTCAGCAGATGACTCCGAACTTTCTTGTAGCTCGACTAGTTCATGAATCCAATGCAAGGTTTCTGAAATTTCATGCACATCAACCTTATTGGTCGTTCCTTGCTTATAAGCCCAGTGAGCAGCAACCCCGTATTCTGCGATTTGGTGCATTTCTTGTGTACGAATTTGAAATTCAATGGGACCTTTCGGACCATAAACTGTGGTATGAATGGACTGATAACCGTTGGATTTCGGATTGGCAATGTAATCCTTAAAACGTCCTGACATAGGTTTCCACAAGTCATGAATGTATCCCAAAGTGGTGTAAACATCACTCGTTGTTTCTGTAATACAACGAATGGCAATGAGGTCGTAAATCTCATCAAATCGCTTTTTCTTATCGTGCATCTTACGATAAATGGAATAAATATGCTTAGGACGACCGTATATTTCTGCCTGAACATTTGCTTTTTCTACCTGTTCTGATAATTTAGCAATAACATCTTCCACTAACGCTTCACGGTCAGAGCGTTTTTCATGCATGAGTCCACGAATACGATGAAATTCTGTTTCATTCAGATAACGGAAGGACAAATCCTCCAATTCCCATTTGACACTTGCAATCCCTAGACGATGAGCGAGTGGAGCATAGATAGCCATGGTTTCACGGGAAATACGCTTTTGTTTATCTGGACGAAGATGTTTGAGCGTACGCATATTATGCAAACGGTCTGCTAATTTGACCAGAATAACTCGCAAATCCTTGCTCATAGCCATGAGCATCTTACGATGATTTTCAGCCAGTTGCTCCTCGTGGGACATATACTCCACTTTACCAAGTTTGGTTACCCCATCCACAATCATGGCAATCTCTGCAGAAAACTGTTCCGTTAGATCATCTAAAGTGACCTCTGTATCTTCTACCACATCATGCAAAAAACCTGATACAACCGTCGGTGCATCCAGATGTAGTTTTGCCAAAATTCCTGCAACTTGAATAGGATGAACAATATAAGGTTCTCCCGATTGACGATGTTGATCAGCATGAGCGTTGGACGCAAAAGTCATGGCTTTTTTCACTAAAACCAAATCTTTTTCATTCATATACTCTGCACATATTTTGACAACTTGATCACCAGTTAATATAGGTTCTGAAGGCATAGGCATTCCTCTATTCTGAGCTCTTTCCCTATATTTTACCATAAAACAAATAAACCAGTAGAGAAATCCCTACTGGCTTTGATTGACTATCTATCTGTCTTTCCAATCAAGGTAAAGTCCGATTACCTGTGTGACAACATATGCGATCCAAGGAGTATATGTAATAGAATTACACCATCCGATATTAAACCCTATAATCAACGCCACCACCAAGAATATGACTCCAATGATTGATACGACAATCTTTGCTTTGCGATACATTTTCTCACCTCCTCTCCTACTTATAAGTACGTAAAAGATTTGAGAAGTAGCAAAAAAATCAAGAAAAGAAAAAACAGTCTCTCAACTATTTTTTTGTAACTCTAAATAAGCCGATACTGCTGATAAAACATATAAAGGAGCTGTTTCTGCTCTCATAATCCGTGGTCCTAAGCCAATTTTTATGGCACCAAGTTTTTCAAAACTTTCGATTTCTTCCTGGGAAATTCCACCTTCTGGGCCAAATAAAACAAGAATGTTTTGGTTGGATTTTAATTTTTCTAAGGTCTGTATGAATGTAAAATGCTCTCCTGATTTTGCTGATTCTTCATAGGCAATCAACACATGATCAAAGTCTGTAAATTTTTCCGTTAAATCTGACAACTTTTCAAATAATTTTACAGTTGGAACCAGTAGGCGTTGACTTTGTTCAGCTGCACCAAGAGCGATTTTTTCTAATTTTTCTTGCTTTTTTGTTAATTTCTTACTGTCCCATTTGGCTACTGACCAATGAAAAGGAGCAGACCATATGGAAGATGCACCCAATTCTGTTGATTTTTCTACAATGAAATCTAACTTGTCCCCTTTTGGAAATCCGACAGCAAGAGTGACATTAACAGGAAGCTCTGTATAATCTTCCACCTTGTCAATTAACTTTACAGTTTGATTGTCAGAGTTTACAACCTCGGCTAATCCTAACTGAGCATCATCAAAAACCAAGCGTAATTCATCACCTGTCTTTACACGCATGACATTAAAGATATGATGAGCCACGGACTGATTTTCTATTGTAAACTGTGTTCCAATTTTAGGCATGGGTTTAAACACAAAGTATTGATTAGCCACCTATTACACCCTCTCTATTCTCTGTTTTCTTGAATATGACACAATTCCATTCTCCCTGCATCATATGTGTTTCAAGGAAAAATCCTGCATTTCCCGCTGATTCAATTACCATGTCTGCCTTCTCGGCAATGATTCCACTCATGATTAGATATCCTTCTGGCTTAACCAGACGATAAGCATCATCAGTCATTTCTACCAAGATATCCGCTAATATATTTGCTACTATGATGTCTGCCTCTTGGTTTACACTTTCAAGAAGATTATTCGCTGATATGTGAATTTGCTCAGTTTGTGGATTAAGGTGAATGTTTTCCTCAGCCACACGCACAGCCACGTTATCAATATCGTAAGCATAAACTGTTTCTGCTCCTAATAGGACAGACACAATAGAAAGCACACCTGAACCTGTTCCCACATCAAGTACAGTCTCGCCACCACGCAGAACTTGTTCTAAAGCATAAAGACTCATCTTGGTCGTCGGATGAGTACCAGTCCCAAATGCCATCCCCGGATCAAGCCGAATCAATTTTTCATCGGGGTCTGCCTGATAATCCTTGGTCCAACTCGGTATTATAGTCAGATTTCGTGTGATTCGAGCAGGTTCAAAATATTTTTTCCAAGCCTGTGACCAATCATCTTCTGCTAGGTTATTCGTTTCAATAGAAAAGTGCGAAACATCAAAACCATAATCTGAAAGGCTCGAGATTTTATGCTCAATGTCTGATTTCAGTTCTATAATGGGTAGGGTTTCAGGATAATAAGCAATGAGTGAAATCTGCTCTCTTTGCTCAATCTCAGGCAAAAAATCTCCAAATTTTTCTTCATAAGTCAGATAATCAGCTGTATCCTTTATCTCTACCCCTCCAGCACCTGCTTCTATCAAAATATTGCTGATTGCTTCTTGTGTTTCACGTGAAACATTAACTGTGATTGAATTCCAGTTGTTCATATTAGTACCTCGGATATTTATAAAATTCTGTTTCTTCTAGTTTTTCTACACCTTTTTCAAAAGCCTCTTTGTCAAAGTTAATGGCAAATTCTTCAGCTTGTTCATCTGCTAAGAAATCCATCAAATCGTCTAATCCTTTATCCGCAGTTTCTTGTAAAAAATTAACAAAATAAGACAGAAACTCCTGAGAAAGCCCCTTGTCAGAATAGACAATGGTTGTCAGGTAATCCTCTTCTTCCA
>WREM01000091.1 GCA_009779335.1 Streptococcaceae bacterium
ACTTGCAAAAGTGAAGGTGATAGCTATTGTATTATCATCGATAATTGTTGTTTTCTCTGATGAAAATTGCCCAGTTGAATCAGTTGTGTTAGTATCTTGTTTCGCCTCAAGTGCTGCCCATTTCTATATAGAATTTCCATTTTCATCAGGTTTTAGATTACTTGTATTAGTAATTAGAGAATGATCCTTACTGTAATTAATAACGCTGACTGTAGCAATCGATATAGATAAAACCATCATGAGTATTGCGATAATGATTCCTACAATAGACATGATACGTCCTGCTTTTGCTTTTGAAGCTCATTCAGACTGTAGTCCTTTCTTACTCTTGACCAGTCCAATAATCCCTAAAATCAATCCCGCCAAAGATATAAATACACCAAAGATGATTGATAAAAGCCCAAGTAGCCATGATGTATCTGCTGTTTTATTAAACTCTGAATTTGCTTGAGCCATTTCTTTTTTGTTTTCTTCAATAATTGGATTTTCTTCCATTTTTATTTCCTGCTTTCTATATTTTCACTTCTTCAAAATCAACTGTACCTTTGCGTTTGTTGGCACCTGTTACACGGATACGGAGAATGTCTCCCATACGGTAGATTTTTTCTGATTTTTTGCCTTTGATGATTTCTTCATCTTCATCATATTCAAGGGTTTCTTCTACCCCTGTATGAATATTGACAATACGAATCAATCCTTGAACAGTATTCTCTAATTCCGCAAAAAGTCCAAAGCGTTGCACGCCTGTGACTGTTGCCGTGAATTCTTCTCCCACATGTTGTTCCATGTATTCTGCCTTCTTCATGGCATCTACGATACGCTCTGTGACCACAGCTCGTCGTTCCATATCAGACGACTGTTTTGCAATCTCTGGTAAACGCTCTTTCCACTCTTCCTTAATACGATTAGAATGGTCTTTGGCATAAACCTTGAGCAGACGGTGAATAATCAAATCAGGATAACGACGAATAGGACTGGTGAAATGTGTATAATTCTCAGCAGCTAGTCCATAGTGTGCTGTGTTCTTGTCTGAGTAGATGGCTGTGGACATGGTATGACGAAGCTGATATGTAAAGGTTTTTTCATAGGCTGTGCCTTTGATTTCATCTGCAAAATAATTGACTGCCTGATGTGAATTAGAAGTCAGTGAGAACCCTACGTCTCCTGCCTTAGACATAAGTTTAGCGAAGTTCTTTTCTTTCGGTTCATCATGTACACGATACAATGAAGGAAGTTTCTTCTTCTGAAAATCTTGTGCAACTGTTTCATTGGCTGCCAACATGAAGGATTCAATCATCCGTTCTGCAATATCACGCTCACGTTTGACAATTTCAATAGGGTGACCCTTGTCGTCAAGCTTGATTTTTGCTTCACTCTCATCAAACTCAATCATGCCACGCTCTTTACGCATTTCTTCTAATTTAGCGTGCAAAATTCCTGCAATTTCCACAGAATTAGCAATCAGTGGGTATTTATCTAAGGTTTCCCGATGACCTTCCATACCTTTTTGTAGCATCTTATTGACATTCGTATAGGTCATCCGATAGGTTGTCCTGATGAGTGAAGGGGTGATAAGATACTTGACTACTTTCCCTGATCCATCAATTTCCATGACACAGGACATAGAGAGGCGGTCTTGTGCTTCGTTGAGTGAACACAAATCATTAGAGAGTTTGACAGGAAGCATAGGCACTACTCGATCTGTCACATAGACAGATGTAGCACGAGTCAGAGCCTCCTCATCTAAGGGGGAACCATCTGTCACATAATGACTGACATCAGCGATATGCACACCAAGCTCAAAGTTACCGTTATCTAGTTTCTTGACATGAATGGCATCGTCCAAGTCTTTGGAGTCTTCCCCATCAATGGTATAAGTGATTTCAGAACGATAATCCACACGATCTTTGAAATCTTCTTCTGTTAATTCAGAAGAAATAGCATCTGTCTGTGCCATAGTCTTTGGAGTAAACTCCATAGGAATCTTCTGAGCAGCAAGAACTTCTAATATATCAATCCCTATATCATCCTTATGCCCAATAATGTGTGTGATAATCCCCTCAAATTTCTTATCTCTATCTGGGTGTTGTGTAATCTTCACAGCAACTACATCTTGATCGATTAATCCTGCAATAGGTTCTTTGATATAAAGCGGGTCGGTGATTTTATCATTATAGAGTTGAATGATTCCCTTATAGCCTAATTTCTTCATCTGTGCTTCTGATAGTGCCACATAAGAACCGACTGTATCTGTGACAGAGCGGGTGACAATCTTGATGATTTTCCCATCTGCTCCACGCTTGGCTGTTTTCTCATGAAGTACAGCTACTATAACTGTATCCCCATCCATTGCTGAACGTGTCATATTAGGCGAGATGAATAAATCATTCGATTTATCTACAGCATCAGTGGGTGTAACAAAGCCAAAGCCTTTTTGATGCTTGTGAAAAATACCCTCGACCTTTCTATCGTTAAATTTAGGTTTTTTAGATTGAAAATCTTTAGGTTGTTTGTTTTCTTGTTTTTGTAATTGCTTGTCCATTCCTTTATTGTAGCATATTTTCACTTATATTTTTAGCTTGAATAAAATAAAAAAAGACAAATCTTGTCTCATTTATTCATTGAACATTCGTGATCTAATAGGGCTTGTTTAATATCTAGTGCATTTAATCCACCCATGAAGCCTCCTAGACTTCCATCTGTTTTCTTGACACGATGACAAGGCAAGATAATAGGCAATGGATTTTTCGCCAATGCTCCCCCTACTGCTCGACTGGCTTTAGGATGCCCTATACGTTCTGCCATTTCCTTGTATGAAATAGTTTGCCCTACAGGAATCTGACGTAATTCAAGCCATACTTTTTGTTGAAAATCAGTGCCTTTGGTTAATAGATAGTCCTCAGTCTTATTGAGTTCCTCATAAGACATCTGCTCATGCTGATCATCAAAGAAAACCTGAACAACCTTTCCATCTTTATTTCTCTCAACAGAGAATACGATATTTTCTAACATAGTCATCTCTTTCTATTTTATAATCTTATACTGTCCTGCTGCGATACCCTTAAGAGAATAATCTCCGATTTTTGTGCGGATGAGCCTTAGAGTAGGAAAGCCTACTGCTGCAGTCATTCTGCGAATCTGTCGATTTTTCCCTTCTTTAATGGAAATCTCTACCCAGCTTGTAGGAATGGACTGGCGTTCACGAATAGGTGGTGTTCTCTCCCATAGCCAATCAGGCTCTTCTATGATCTTTACTTTAGCAGGTAATGTTTTTCCATCTTTCAGGACAACTCCCTGAGTCAGCTTATTGACTGCTTCTTCTGTGAATTCACCTTCCACCTGTACCACATAAGTCTTGAAAGATTTACTCTTTGGATCTGTCAATCTATGATTAAGCTTCCCATCATTCGTAAGCAAGAGTAGCCCCTCACTGTCCTTATCTAGTCGTCCTGCCGCATAGATATGTGGAATATTGATATAGTCTTTTAAGGTCGAGCGTCCATCATCATCTGTGAACTTGGTCAGCACATCATAAGGTTTGTTAAATAATACAATCATATCAGCTCTCTTTTTCTTCTGATTGGATAAATAGCTCTCTCAACTCTTCACGCCCCAAATCAAACAGTCCATCTCCATAAACATGGATTTCTAGCTCTTCCAATGGCTCTGTTTCTTCCCATTCTTTCAAAATCAAAATTTGATTGATTCCTTCATAATCTATCAAATCCAGTAGATTCTCAAGGCTACCCTGCTCTAAATAATTCTTATCTGCTTCATCAATGACCTGCCCTAAAGTAATGATTTGAATATTGAGAGATTTGAGGTTTTTGATCAATTCTGGCAGTTTATCATCTGGTCTTTCAGCAAGAATCAATATCTTGACTTCTTCTGACTCCTCCAGCTCTTGTCGGAGTTCATAGCTCGTGAAATAATAATTGCTTGCCTGTTTGTCTGCTTTTTTGTAGCTGGGTAGAATATCATCCAGCAACCGACGACGACGAATTTCTGGCCATTCATTGCTCCATATCTCTGCGATTCGCTCATCTGATAATCCATATCTCTTTGCTTCTTTAAGTAATTGAGGATCAAAAACATTGATCTTTAGCTCTTCTTCAATCTCTACAATATGTTGAAACTTGTCAAGAAAGAGTGAATTAATCTTAGTCAAACCATAAAGTTCCTCTACTGAGAATCCTCGACGGAGTGCTTCCAGTAAGATGATGATTTGATTCGTACTTCCCTTGACTAATTTTTGATAAAGTTCATCGTCTGTCAGCTCAGCTGTATTAGACATAATGGCTTGCTTCTCATTTCCTGTAAGAAGACGAGCCACTTTAAGAAAGGCAGATTCCATGTTCCTTGCCGATACAAATCTATCCTCATCATAGAATAAGGAAAGATAAGTATAGGTAGACTCAGAAAGAATGGATAAGCCTGTTCTTTCGTTCTTTATATCTTTGAGAAGTTCTCCCTGAGCCAACTGTTCTTTGATTGCTTCAATGTCAATGCCTCTCGTGACTTGAGAAAAGGCTTTAAGCTGAGAATTAT
The DNA here is from genome assembly GCA_009779335.1 of Streptococcaceae bacterium. Classification (GTDB taxonomy): domain Bacteria; phylum Bacillota; class Bacilli; order Lactobacillales; family Streptococcaceae; genus Lactococcus. Next base: position 4,549 of record WREM01000091.1, read on the forward strand.
AAGGCGAAATATCAATGATACTATACTCCCAAGACTTGTCAGACAGGGCAAATTTGACGGTGCAGTGTCCCTTGATTTTCATGTCAGAGATGATTTTGAAGGAAATTTGGCGAAGCTCTTGAAA
>WREM01000092.1 GCA_009779335.1 Streptococcaceae bacterium
AGGAATGGCTAAGGCAATGATTGCTGGTGTTTGGGGATTGATTATCTTGGGGTTCCTAAATATGCTCTTCTTCCATAGCACACCACTCATGTTGTTAGGATCAGTCCTAGGAATTGTGATTTTCTCTGGTTTGATTGCCTATCATAATCAAATGATTGAAAATATCTACAACAAAAATAATGGACAAGTCAATGATGGTTGGGCAATAAGTATGGCATTGTCACTATACATTAGTTTTGTCAACTTATTCTTGAGTGTGCTACGTATCATTGGAGTAGTAAACAGACGTTAAAAAAATCATCCTAGCGGATGATTTTTAATTTTTAACTGAGAAATAATTGTTCTAATTGGCGAGCCACACCATCTTCATCATTCGTCCAAGGGATAACCTCTGAGGCATGAGGGGTGAGGCGATTAGAAGCATTTTTCATAGCATAGGCTTTCCCACCGCTTTTGGTGGCAAACTTGAACATCTCTACATCGTTAAATTCATCGCCAAAGCAAATCAAATTTTCTGGGGCAATGTCTAAGGCTTTGAGCAAATGTTTTAATCCAGAGGCTTTACTGACACCTTTTGGCACAATTTCAAGCACACCGTTGGGTCCGCCCCAAGCAGATACAGAAATTTTGTTATTGTAATGTTTTTGAACTTCTTCAGCCAGACGGAATTTATCTTTGATACGTGTAGAAAACAAAACAGCATGGGGATCTTCAGTTAATCGATCTGCACGCAAGCGGTTATAAGGATGAAATGTTTCAACCCCAAAAAATTCAGGTTCAACATGACGAAAATTATTGAGAAAGAATTTGCGGCGATATTCTACCGCAAAAAATTCTAAATCAAAATTTTGTTGATGACGGAGTAAATCAAAGATAAAAGAACGTTTGATATACTCTTTTTTTGTAAATTCCCAGTATTTATCAAAGGGCATTGACACCAAAGCACCATTAAAATTAATCATAGGGCTTTGGAGCTCGAGCTCTTTATAAATATCTGTTGTCATACGCAAGGGGCGTCCAGTAGCGATACAAATGGTATGCCCCAATGCTTCAACCTGTTTGAAAACATATTTGGTATAGGCAGATAGAGTTTTCCCATCACTGTGCAAAGTTGTTCCATCCAAATCTATAGCAATCAATTTCTTCTCTTGGTTAGTCATAAAGTAATTATAGCAAAAATAAAATGCCTATCGGTAACTGGTGTTTTACAAATAGAATAAAAAAAAGGTATAATAAATAAAGCTAAGTAAGTAGTAAAGGAAAATAAAATGAAATATTGGATAACACAACCAGTTTCCCAAGAAACTGTTGATAACATTAGTGCTGTGCGTGTTATCAATTCATACCAAATTAATGAATCAAGTGAATGTGGAATCATCTATTATTCTCTTTTTGAAAATTTAGTTAATAATAAACCTCGTAGAGAAGCTATTATGGAAGCATTGCTGTCCCCAGTGAGTGAAGGAGATGTTGTTATTGTGCAGTTTCCCTTGCTGGTTTCAAATATTAATTTTACTACAGAATTTATAGATTATATAAAAAACATAAAACAAGCAAAAGCAGTTGGGCTTATCCATCATGTCACACTTTACGAAGCTGAAGAAGAATATGATGTGAAAAGTAATTTTATTTTAGAAACTTTTAGAAAGTTTGATGTTCTAATTGTGGAAAATGATGATATTGGTCTAAGACTTCAAAAAGATGAAGTAAAAATTCCTATTATTTCAGCAGAGACACAGGTAGAGCAAGAAATAAATGAAAACTTCCAAGTCCCTTTTACCAAACTTAAGCAATGGATAGAATCAGCAGATGAGGATATACTTGTTGATGAGTCGTATTTCTTAACAGAAACTCAGATTGAAGCATGTAAAAATTTCTTGAAAGAGCATATTTTTTACCTGATGAGTAAAGAAAACAGTGAAAAATATGATTTGCTTAAATTCCTTGATAATCAAAAATTTGACAGTGTTGGTCTAGATGAGAATGTCACTTGGGAAATCATTGATAAGAAGATAGTGATTTTTGACGCTAATCATCAAAAGAAATTAGTGTTCAAAATTAGAAGGGATTTTTCAGAAAAGATAGAGGGTCATCTTTATACAGATGATAAAAAAGAAGCGATGCTTGTTGCGTCATCTTTAAAGACCATTGAAACAATCAAGTTAGGAAGAGAAGAAATTTCAGAGAATTTATTTCCATATACTCGGATGGATTCTGATGACTATCAATCTCTAAAAGAACTGGCATTAAAAGGAAAGACAATAGACGGGCAAATAGGTTCAGAATATTTTGTTATTCCAAAAGATGAATTATATTTCTATGGTATGAAAAAATTTGGAAATATATTTTATGAAGTAGAGACGCCACGGAATAAGAATGAGCAACTAAGCAAAAAACTTATTGTTTATATGCCTGTGTTTAATCATCCTAATCACATTAATGCTAAAACACGCCTGCAAGGTCAAGGGCGATTTGAAACCATAGGGATTTATGCACCTGCTAATACCTATGTTTTACGCTTGACTGAAAATAATCTTATTTCTGGATCATATATGATGAATACAGAGAATGACCAAGAATATGAACAAAGGGTGCAAAATCTTGTGAAATCGGTTATTGCTGAATATGACATTCCAGAGAAAAATGTTGTATTTATTGGGAACTCACGAGGTGGAAGTGCTTCATTACTTCACGCCTTATTAGGTGGATATTCAGCTGTAGCAGTTGACCCAATCATTAAACGAGATCCTTGGCTTGTAGATGGGCATGATGAACAGTTACAATTTGATATGATTCCTCGAAATTTCACAGAACGCTTTAACCAGCTTTTATCAGAGTCATTAATCCCTAAAGAAAACCTTAAAGTATTCACCAATGAGCATATTGATATTACCTATCCTTATATCATGAATCTCAATCAAGATAAAATTGAGGTCAGAACAACCGAGATTGAAGATATTGAAACCAGTCCGAATAAGCATTGGACGTTCATTGTGAATACTCGCCCTAATCAGCGTGAGTTAGTCTATGAAATATTGAATAGCTTCGAATAAAATAAAAAGATAACCTCGGTTATCTTTTTTATTAGGAATTTCCGAACAATAAGATAGATTAGTGATGATTTATTCATAAATACATTGAAATCAGTTGAGGAACTTTATAAAATATAAGTATATTCTATTTGAAGGAGAAATGAAATTACTATGAACAAGTTTTTTAAGCTTGAAGAGAATAACACGACAGTAGGTCGTGAGATTGGAGCAGGAGTTACGACATTCTTCGCCATGTCGTATATTTTATTTGTTAATCCGCAAATTTTAAGTTCAGCCGGTATGCCTGTACAAGCAGTCTTTCTTGCAACGATTTTAGCATCGATTGTTGGGACAGTTGCTATTGGATTAATTGCCAACGTACCTTATGCTTTAGCCCCAGGAATGGGACTCAATGCTTTCTTTGCTTATACGGTTGTCCTATCGCTGGGATACACATGGCAAGAAGCATTGGCTATGGTCTTTATTTGTGGGATTATCAATATTATTATCACTTTTACTTCCATTCGTAAGGCAATTATTCTAGGTATACCAGAGAGCTTGCAACATGCTATCGGTGGTGGGATTGGGATTTTCATTGCCTATATTGGAATTAAAAATGCAGGAATTTTACAATTTATTGCTGATCCGGGAACTTATACTAATGATCATGGGACAATCACAGCAAGCTCTGCCATTGTTCCGGGATTAGTCAAATTCAATAATGCAGGTGTGCTTGTTGCGTTAGTAGGAATTGTTATTACAATCTTCTTTGTGCTTCGTAAATATAAGGCAGGAATCATTTTATCTATATTAGTAACAACTGTGCTATCTATCCTAACAGGTGTTGTAAAAATTGATGTTCATACCCTTTTCTCTCAAAATAATCTTGGAGTAGCGATGAGTCAAATGGGACAAACCTTTGGTGCAGCACTTGGGCCAAAAGGAATGGGAATATTGTTCTCAGATTCTTCTAAGATATTCGAAGTATTGATGACTATTCTTGCCTTCTCACTCACTTCTATCTTTGATCCTATTGGAACATTTGTTGGGACAGGTCGTCAAACAGGTATCTTCTCTGAACAAGATTTCAAAGATATGGAGAACAGCCGTGGTTTCTCTTCTAAAATGGACAAAGCTCTCTTTGCAGACATGATTGCCACGCCTTTCGGTGCTATTTTTGGGACTTCAAACACAACAGTTTATATGGAATCTGTAGCGGGTATTGGAGCAGGGGGGCGTACAGGTCTTTCGTCAATGGCAACAGCTGTCATGTTTGCACTGTCAGCTTTATTCTTACCTTTGCTTGCTATTGTCCCAAGTCAAGCTACAGCACCTATTCTAATTATTGTAGGAATGATGATGCTTGGAGCGTTCAAAAACATCAACTGGGGGGATTTGGCAGAAGCCATTCCGTGTTTCTTTGCTTCAGTGTTTATGGGACTCGCCTATTCTATCTCTTATGGGATAGCCGCAGGATTTATTACATTCATTATTGTCAAGCTAGTCACAGGTAAAGTTAAAGAAATAAAACCAGTCATTTGGATCGTTTCTATCCTCTTTATCTTAGATTTTGCAGTATTAGCAGTTTTATAAGAAGCAGTCAAACGCTTTTTTATTTTGACTTGACAAA
>WREM01000093.1 GCA_009779335.1 Streptococcaceae bacterium
TCCTGATGACTCTCCTGATTTTTTGTCCCAACCAAGACGGTTATAATTTTTAACAAATAATTTACCAATAAGAGATTTATAAGTTTTCTCAGAAGCAGTATCCTCATCGACGAAAAGTCCCAAATCAGTAATGATTTGATTAAGACCAGTATTAACAATGTATGAAGATTCATTGGCAAAGGACGGAATGACACTAGCTAATTGACCATAGTCAATGACTTGACCTTTAGCCAATAATTTGCGATCTTGTAAAATTTGGAATTTAGACACTTCTTCAAGTGATGACAGTGACCCAAGAATATCATCCAAAAGCTGACCTTTATAGTTGATGATATAGTGTGCCATATTGGCATCGTTAAGCAAGAGCGGTTTGTTTCCATTTTTTGCTTTGAGTACAGCATAGTTCGGAATTTCTAACTTCGCTTGACTCAGCACATCAGGAAGGTCTTCCCAGCTTGCATTGAGAGGAACTTGCCATAATCTATCTTGGTCTTGACCTTGACCGATGAAAAATTGTTTTTGACTCAGTACAAGCGTGTCATCAACTACTTCTGCTGTAACAACTGGATAACCCGGTTGATTGATCCATGAGTGCATGAAATCCGCAACATTCTTACCTGAAGCATGAGATAGAGCATTCCATAAGTCATCTCCAACAGTGTTTTCGTATTTATGTGCTTCAAAATAATCATGCAGGCCTTTAGAAAATGCCTCATCTCCTAACCATTTGCGAAGCATGACCATAAGGCGAGAACCCTTGGCATAGACAATAGCTGGATCAAAAAGCGTTCCAATCTCATCTGGATGATTGACATCTACGTGTACAGATTGCACACCATCCGTTGCATCACGATCTAGGGCAAGCCCTGCTTCTTTGATAGAGAAGGATTCCCATACATTCCAACTTGGTTCAAGTGCATCAATAGCCACATACTCCATGTTATTAGCAAAAGATTCATTGAGCCAGAGATCATCCCACCAACGCATAGTCACCAAATCTCCAAACCATTGGTGAGCCAATTCATGAGCAATGACAGTTGCTACATATTGTTTACTTGCAACAGTGGCATTGTCAGGATCTACAAGCATACACACTTCACGATAAGTGATACATCCCCAGTTCTCCATAGCCCCTGCAGAAAAATCAGGCAAAGCAACGTGCCAACTGTGAGCAAGTGGATAAGGTGTTTTGTAGTAATCTTCATAAAATTCAATCGAGCGAATGGCAATGTCTAATGGAAAATCAAGCACTTCAGGTTTATGAGCTTTAGTTGTAAAGCTTCCTACTTCAATTCCTGATTTCGTTTTTCCTTTTTTATATTGCATTTCACCAAATACAAATGCTAATAGATAAGAAGACATACAAACAGTTGTTTCAAAGGTATGTACCCCATCTTTGTTAGAGATTTCAGGCATATTAGAGATGATGACATCTCCTTCTTCTTCATCAAACTTGATCGACAAATCAAAGGTCGCCTTGGCTTCAGGTTCATCAACAGAAGGGAAAGCTTGACGAGCGAAATGAGACTCAAACTGTGTACCAATAAGCATCTTCTTGACACCATCAATCTCATAATAAGACGGATAAATCCCCATCATATTATCTGTAATCACACCATCATATTCAATAGAAATTGTAACCTCTCCTGTACGACCAACATTGATTTGCACTTCTTCATTGGCTTCATCAACTGTGAAATCTATATCTACGCTGAATGCTGATACACGGGTGATTTTCAAGTCTTTGGCGTGAACAGAGATGATTGCTTCTTTTGCCTCACCTTTAATTGCCACTTGACCTTTGAAAGTCTTGGTCTTACGGTCAATATCAATGAAAATCTTATAATTTTCTGGAACAAATGCCTCAATTAAACGTTTTACAGCCATATTACACCTACCTTTTTATTTATTTTATAAGATAATTATACCACTTATAAAGAAAAAAGAGCTTGAAATGAGCCCTTTTTTACTTTCATAACTGATTTCATTAAGTTCTCAACCCTTTTCCTTTACTGATCAAATAATAGCAAATACTGTAAAGCACAAGAACAAAGAGAACAAGAATAGAAATACTGATCCATAATTTGACATCCTGTATGCCAAGAAAGCCATATCTAAACCCTGAAATCATATAGACAATAGGATTGACCTTAGAAATAGCTTGCCAGATAGGAGGCAACATAGAGATAGAGTAGAAGACTCCACCTAGATAAGTCAAAGGTTGTAAGACAAAGGTAGGGACAATAGAAACATCATCAAATGATTGAGCAAATATCCCATTCAATAAGCCTGCCAAAGAGAAGAGAACGGCAGTTAATAAAACGGTCAAGACGATGATGAACCATGAATGCACAACGAGAGGAACAAAGAGCAAGGACACAATGGTCACTAAAGCTCCGACCATTAGTCCACGCAAAGCTCCTCCAGCTACAAACCCAAGAATAATAACATGAGTAGGGACAGGAGCAACCAATAATTCTTGAATATTATCTCTGAATTTTTGTCCAAAAAAGCTTGACGAGACATTAGCATAAGCACTAGAAATGACTGCTTGCATAATCAGCCCTGGCACAATAAATTGCATATAGGTAAATCCGTGCATTTGCCCGATACGTCCACCCACAAAATTCCCAAATATGATGAAATAGAGCGTTGTCGTAATGATTGGTGGAACTAGGGTTTGTACCCAGATACGCATGAAGCGTGTAACTTCTTTAGTTACAAGGGATTTCCCTGCAATCCAATATAATTGAAGCATACGTTCTCCTTTCTTCTAGTCTTTGTGTGTCAATTTGACAAATAGTTCTTCTAAACGATTGGCTTTATTACGCATAGAAATGACATGAATGTCTTGTTTTTCTAACTGGGCAAATATCCCATTCAACCCTTGACTGCGTTCAACCACAACCTCCAAAGTTTGTTTATCTTCTATTATATAAGGATAACCTTCAAGAGTAAATGCTTTGTCCGTAGGTTCTAAGTCCAATACAAAGGTTTCTGTCTTCAACTTAGACAAAAGATTTTTCATACTTGTGTTTTCAGTTAGTTGCCCTGATTGTATAATCCCGATATTACGACACAACATCTCAGCTTCCTCAAGGTAATGAGTGGTCAAAATGATGGTTGTTCCTTCTTCATTAATTTTTTTAAGGAAATCCCACATGGAACGACGCAGTTCAATATCTACCCCTGCTGTCGGCTCATCTAAAATCAAGAGTTTAGGCTCGTGCATGAGTGCTCGTGCAATCATCAGACGACGTTTCATTCCACCTGACAATCGCATGGCTTTATCATTACGCTTCTCCCACAAATCAAGCATACCTAGATATTTCTCAGAACGCTTAGTCGCTTCTTTACGAGGTACACCGTAGTATCCCGCTTGGTTGACGACGATTTGCTGAACGGTTTCAAATCCGTTAAAGTTGAATTCCTGTGGTACAAGACCAATCTGTTGCTTAGCTTGTACAAGTTGCTTATCCAAGTCATAACCAAACACCTCAACAGACCCTGATGTTTTGTTGACTAAAGAGCTAACAATTCCTATGGTTGTTGATTTCCCTGCTCCATTCGGTCCCAAAAGAGCATAAAAATCTCCCTCTTCAACCACCAAGTCAATTCCTTTGAGAGCTTCCGTTCCTGATTCATATACCTTCTTCAGATTTTTAATTTCAAGTGCTTTTTTCATAAAGCATATTGTATCAAAAATGCACTTAAAAAGCAGATTTTTGAATCTGCTTCTTATTTCTTATTTAATGTAAACGTCCGTCTCTTGAATTGTTCCATGAACTCTGAATAATTCATATAGGGATTTGTTTCTTTGTTCTCACCAAATTCATAAACGATGTTGTCAATTTTGATTGTAGTAGTTTTCATATTAAAATCCTCTTTTCTAATTGATAAAGGAATTTTATCATGTCAAACCTAAAGTAAAATTAAGCTAAACTTATCTCTTACTTAAAATCAGAATCAATTTTTTGCAGCTGCAATAGCCTTGTCATAATCAGGTTCTTGTGTAATTTCAGACAAGATTTCTGAATAAATAATTTGCCCATCTTTCACCACATAAACAGCACGAGCCAGACGATTGAGGTTGGTCATTTTAAGACCGTAAGCCTCTCCAAACGAGCCATCATCCGCCAAAATAGTCATGTCCACATCTTCTGCCGCACACCAGTTTCTCTGCTCCTCTGCTGTATTGTTAGAAATACTCAGGAAATCAATCTCTTTTTCTTTAGCTGCTTCCATATTAAAACGCTTGGTCTGAATGTGGCAAACGCTAGTGTTAATATCAGGAAAAACCGAAATCAATACAGGTTTGGTCAATTTTGATAATGTGACTGATTGACCCTTTAAGTCCGTCAATGTGAAATCGGGTGCTTGCCCTTCAGTAATAGGATTCGCTTGTGCAATCACTTGTCCATCTTTTGTAAAGTCCATATCTATCTCCTTTGCTTTTATTTATATTTTATCAGAAATTTTAGGCAATGGCTGATTTTTTAGCTAATTTGTTCTTCTAAAATCCGACTTCTTTCCTTGAGTTTTTTCTTCAGGGTCTGTGGTATTTTCTCAAATTCTACACCTTCACCTAAAAACATGAGCCAGTCCATGTAATAATCTAGCTGCTCCTCATTTTTTTCATCTATATGAACAGCGAAA
>WREM01000094.1 GCA_009779335.1 Streptococcaceae bacterium
CTCTTTTGGTTTCTTTATTATTTTCATTTTTTGTTTGGCAAATGGGCGACGTAAAATCTCCAGAAGGTCCCCTTTCCCAAAATCAAATTCTTCTGTCACACTAATAATCTTTCCCCTAATATCTTGATGAATCAGAGATTTCAAGCGTATTTTCCCTTTTGTTACATCCAATTCCCAATAATAAAATCCGCTATTCCATGAGAAATATGTCAGTTGCTTTTGAAGATTGCTGATATTTTCTTTTAGCCATAAATCTTTCCCCATGAGCCAAATCACTGTATAGCCATGTTTTTGATAATTTTCGGTCCGTTCTTTTAATCTGCTAATGGACAGCCGTGAGCATTGAATTTCAACGGCAATTTTGTCATTAACTAATAAATCAGGGGTCTGTTCTAACTCAGCTAAATAATGCTCTATCTGACATTTTTCTGTCTTTGAAAACCACTCATATAACTCTATTTTTAGAGATAGATGTTGTTGAGATTCATTTTCAGACCATGACTGACAGTCTTGTAAAGATTGATGTGCAAAGTGAGGGACTTTGATTTTGCCATTTCTTAATAAAACTCGGGAGCGACAAGCAGGGCAGAAATATTGCCCCTTCAGTTCATCAGGATTTACTTCAAAAAGATTAATCAACTTTTTGTTTTCATCGTATGCTGTTATCATACTCTTTAGTACGTAAATAATTTTGAAAGTAATAAAAAAACTGGCATTAGCCAATTTTATTTGAGCAGTTGCATGATTCCTGTCCATGCAGATGCAATGATGATAGGTCCAAGAAGTAAACTCATTTGGATGATTTGCTTCTTGCGTTGACTATTCATAACAGCAATAAATTCACGGATAAAGGCAGGTACACGATAATAAATCGCCGTCTTCCCTCCTCGCCCTCCTTGCACATCTAATCCTTGTTCTTTTGCAAATAGAGCTGCACGGAAGACATGATAATCCGAAGTGAAGAATAAAAATTTATCTCCAATAAGTTCTGCAGAGTATTTGAGATTTTCATAGGTAGTACGAGATTTGTTTTCTTGTATGGTACGCTCTGCTGGAAAATCTAGTTCTTCAATGGCATATTTCTGCATGGCTTCTGCTTCTGATATTTTCTCATCCGCCCCTTGTCCACCAGACAAAACAAGAATGGTCTTATCATTAGCCACAGTTGTTGCTGCCTTGATGCGATTCCCCAGAAGTCGTCCGACCTTTTCTCCGTTGATAAGACCTGCTCCCAAAACCACATGATGACTGCCAGAAATCTTTCTCATTCGCCAACCGTATAGCCATGACGAATTGAAGAAAACAAGAAATTGCCAACTCAGATAAACAGAGAGTACAGGATAGGCAAAGGCTAATATCTTGAGCCAAGTCCATGAATCAGATAAGGTATCTGTCATCAGATAGAGCCAATCCACCACAACAAATAGAAGGGTCAGTATTGGCAAAATGAAATTTGCTAAACTCTTGGATTCTCGTCGCCACATTCTAATGGTTAAAATAAGAATAGCTATGGGAGTGACAATTCCCATGATGATTGGAAACAAGAATAAGACTACTGCTTCAATTCCTAATACAAGTAACCCAAAACCAAAAAACTCTGTATGTACATTTTTTTCATAAAAAGCCAGATAGGAAGCTAAGGCAAAGTTAAGCGTACCGAAAAGAAAAAGCACGAAAAAGATATGCAGACGCCCTAATCGCAAAGTGCGTATATCCTTGAATTTCTTAGACCAAAGCCAAAAAGCCAAGGTTATTCCTGCAAAAATCAAAGTCATGATTATGCAGATAATAAAAAAACTATAATCTCTCATAGCTTTATTTTAACATAAAAAGCCTTGTCAAAAAACAAGACCTTTCCTTTTAATCTTTATTGATGTCTTGAGCTCGGAACATTTGATTATAACGTTCTTCGTCTTCTTGATTATCACGCACAACCTTTGCAACTGTGAATGATGTGGCAATAACACCAACCATTCCCATCAAGTAATAACCTTTGACCATGAGAGGCTCTTTTAATGTCCCAAGCCCAATAAGAATAAGTGCAACAAATAATGCCCATGATGCCCACGCTAATGCTTGATATGCAACTGTGTTACGATAAACCTTTTTCTTGATATTATTCATGATAATACCTCCTTTACAAACACATTATACCCCCCCCCCCCGAAATGTCAAGTGATAAATAAGAAGTAAAAAAATCAGGTTCTCCCTGATTTTTACTTTACTTACAACATTGGTGAGATGAGTCGAGCCAATCCCTCTTTGAAACGAACGAGCATACTGCGTTCTTCATAAATTTCCATGGTTAATTTCTTGCTTACTTTCAAATCTTCCATGAAGTCATCTCGTAATTTTTGTGAAATCTCTTCATCATATAATAATACATTTCCTTCAAAACAAAGTTGAAAACTGCGATTATCAAAGTTTGCTGAACCTACTGATGAATATTCTCCATCAATAATCATGGTTTTGGCATGAACAAATCCTTCTTCATAAGTATAGACTTTTGCTCCTGCTTTAACCAAATCTGCAGAGTAGAAATATGTCGCCCAATAGACCAACGGATGATCAGGTTTGTTTGGAATCATAAGCTTGACATTCACTCCTGATAGAATAGCAAGCTTGAGAGATTGGTGCAATGCTTCATCTGGGATATAATAGGGCGTTTGGATGATGATTTCACGTTGAGCACTGTTAATCATCTTCATGTACGCTTTTTTAATTTGCTCTTTTCTTTCATCAGGACCAGACGTGACAAACTGAGAAATAATATTTCCATCCACTGTCGTATTTTTGTGTGGGAAGTATGCATCAGGTTCTGTAATAATATTTTTTTCTTGACTGTTCCAGTCTAAAATAAATCTATTTTGAAGAGAATAAACAATCCCCCCTGTCAAGCGTAGATGATTATCTCGCCAGTATCCAAACTTCTTGGTAACACTGGCATATTCATCTCCAACATTAAATCCTCCTGTGTAGGCAATTTCTCCATCAATAACAGCAATTTTACGATGCAAGCGATAGTTAATCCGAGGATTAACAAACGATAAGACAAGTGGAAAGAATTGAACAACCTCTCCTCCTAAATCAATCAACTCTGCAAATTGTGCTAATTTTGTTTGATTAGAACCCCAAGCATCCATAAGCACACGTACTTCCACGCCACGCTTTCTTGCTTGAATCAATGCTTGATAGATTTCACGACCTAAATTATCCATTCTATAAATGTAATATTCTAAATGCACATGATGTTTAGCATTGTCAATGTCGTTCAATAGGCTATCAAATTTCTCACGCCCATCAGTAAAAATCTTTACTCCTGTATTTGTCGATATGATTCCTTCATCTTCGATAGCAATCATATTCATGAGTTGTCCAATAGAAGAGTTGGATTTGATTTTTTCAATGAATCTATCTTCTGATAAGACTCTTTCAATATAGTCGTCTTGTTGTTTTGAGCTGATATGGTAAGCTCTCTTGAACTTAAATAATCTTTGATGTGAGATTCCACGCCCAATAAAAAGATATAAAATAAATCCTAGAATGGGAAGAAGGAATATGACAAAAAGCCACGCCCAAGTAGCTGATGTGCTTTTTCTCTCACGGAAAATAACAAATAGGGAGAGTCCTATATTAAGAATAAAAATTAAAGTTTCTATTAAAAGCAAGAGATTCATTAGTTAGCCTCGTTCTCGATTCTTGAGACGGGAGCTTTAATCTCTGGACTTTCTTTAATGACATCAAACATATGTTCAATGATTAATTGAGCGGTCTCATCTGCATAACCTTTAAAGAAAATTTTTGAGATGTTATCTTTATTGAAATAAAAGGCTTGAATCTTCTCCTCTGAATGAAGAATACCCTCATAATCGTAGTATGTTCCCTCAACAGTTATAGCATGTTGGACAATCAGAAGTTTGTCTGTCTCTCCATTAATTCCAACAATACTTCCTAGTGGTAAAAATTTATTTTTTTTCATCTTTTTTTCCTTGTCTAATGAGATTCTTCAATCATTTATAGTCTTTATTTTATCACATTTTGCTTACTTTTTAGACTTGCTTGGATTTCCTTTTTTGAGTAGTTTAACATGACCTTCTTTATCAAAATGATAAGAAGTCAAAAAGTGTCCTGAAAGTAACGTCTTGTCACTAAATTCTTCACATAAAAGGGCTGTGCCATATTTTTTTGCATCAGTCCATGAACTGACTTGATCACCTTCATGAATAAAATTTACCACTTGCACTTTGCCATCACCTGATAACCATTCTGTTTCAGAATCAGTCAGTTGTGGGTAAACCCCTGCGGTTGAATAGGTAAAGGCAGGAATTTTATGCTTAGCAGCTACTTTTTGTGCTAAGGCTCCACCTAATGAATGCCCCGACGTTGACAGAACAGAAACTTGAGGTAGAGCAGAGACTTCTTCAAAAAATCTCTCTGCACTGGTGAATTGAGAATCTACAGTCTGAAGGGTTCCTGTTTTTGTACGATAAGAAAACTTTTCTTCTCCTAATACAATATTGAGCACATCTGTCCGTAAATCTTTCTCGTCTAGA
>WREM01000095.1 GCA_009779335.1 Streptococcaceae bacterium
AATCTCTAAGGAAGTTACCAGTCCTGAACAAGCCATGTCGGCAGTCATTACAGGTGCAGAGATTTATCTACCCCTTGCTGATCTTATCAATATCGATGAAGAGATTGCACGCCTCAGCAAAGAGTTAGACAAATGGCAAAAAGAATTGGATATGGTCAACCGTAAACTTTCTAATGAGAAGTTTGTGGCTAACGCTAAACCAGACGTAGTAGACAAAGAAAAAGCCAAGTTAGAAGATTACAAAGAAAAATATGACAGCACAAAAGTTCGTATAAAAGAGCTGTCTAAATAATGAATTTTACTATACAAAGCTGAGAAAAAGTGATAAAATTAACAAAGAAAAATAATATTGTATTCTTAAGAGAAAGGACGGTAAAACCTCCTAGCTTTCTCGACATAAGACATCAAGCGAATTACATAAACGCTTGACTAGGTTATGCTCAAAAGCTAAACAGTCGGTTTTACACACTAATAACATGGCACATATTAAATTTGATTATTCAAAACTCACACCATTTGTTGCAGATAAAGAATTGGACGAAATCCAATGGCAGATTGATGGGGCACATAAATTATTGCACGAAGGAACTGGAGCGGGCTCAGACTTTACAGGTTGGCTTAATCTCCCTGAGGACTATGATAAGGAAGAGTTTGCTCGCATTAAAACTGCAGCAGCAAAAATCCAATCAGATTCAAAAATCTTGGTTGTTATTGGTATCGGAGGGTCATACCTCGGAGCTCGTGCTGCAATTAATTTCTTAAACAGTCATTTTGATGTGCTTCAAGCAGAGGGGAACCAAGAGTTTCCACAGATCATCTATGCGGGAAATTCTATTTCTTCAAGCTATTTAGCAGATTTGGTGGATTATTTAGAGGACAAAGATTTCTCAATCAACATTATCTCTAAATCAGGAACTACAACTGAACCTGCTATTTCTTTCCGTATATTAGCAGATCTTCTCATCAAGAAATATGGAGATGAAGAGGCGAATAAACGTATTTATGCAACAACAGATAAAGAAAAAGGAGCATTGAAAACCAGTGCGGATGCTAATGGATGGGAAACTTTCGTTGTGCCAGATTCAGTTGGGGGACGTTTCTCTGTATTGACAGCTGTAGGATTATTACCTATTGCAGCTTCAGGAGCTGACATTGACAAACTCATGGAGGGGGCTAATGCTGCTCGCCTTGAATATACAGCGACTGATGCCCGTCAAAACGATGCCTATGCCTATGCTGCATTGCGTAACATCCTTTACCGTAAAGGGAAGGCTTCAGAAATCTTGATTAGCTACGAACCTTCACTCATCTTCTTTGCAGAATGGTGGAAACAGTTGGCAGGAGAATCAGAAGGGAAAGACCAAAAAGGAATCTACCCTACATCAGCCAACTTCTCTACAGACTTACACTCTTTGGGGCAATATATCCAAGAAGGATCACGCAATGTCTTTGAGACAGCTATCCGTGTAGATAAACCACGCAAAAACATCACTATCCCATCACTAGAAGAAGACTTAGATGGTCTGGGGTATTTACAAGGTAAAGATGTTGATTTTGTCAATAAAAAAGCAGCCGATGGAGTACTCCTCGCCCATACAGATGGGAATGTGCCAAATATGGTACTTACAATCCCTGAGCAAGATGAATTTAGCCTAGGTTACATGATTTACTTCTTCGAGCTTGCTATCTCTATCTCGGGTTACCTCAATGGAATCAACCCATTTGACCAACCCGGAGTGGAAGCCTATAAGAAAAATATGTTTGCTTTGTTAGGCAAACCTGGATTTGAAGATCTTAGCAAGGAACTTAATTCACGACTATAATCAAACAAAAACTTCCTGTCAGGAGGTTTTTTGGTATAATTACCTTATGCGAGTTGTATCAGGTGAATATGGTGGGCGTCCACTGAAGACTTTGACGGGAGATACCACTCGTCCGACCACAGATAAGGTCAAGGGAGCGATTTTCAATATGATTGGTCCTTACTTTAATGGAGGTCTGGTCTTAGATTTATATGCGGGTTCAGGGTCTTTGGCTATTGAAGCGGTTTCTAGGGGGATGGATAAGGCTGTTTTGGTGGAGAAAGACCGCTTGGCTCAACAAATTATCACAGAAAATATCAAAATGACCAAGGAAGAAGCTAAGTTTCAACTGCTCAAAATCCCTGCAAAGAGAGCATTATCTACTCTGACTGAAACATTTGACTTGGTCTTTCTTGACCCTCCGTATGCCAAAGAGCAGATTGAATCAGATTTGCAGGCTTTGCAAGAGAAAGACTTGCTGACAGAATCAAGTATCATCGTCTGCGAAACAGACAAGGCAGTCTCGTTGCCTGAGAAAATAGAGCAACTAATCAAAACTAAAGAAAAAATATATGGTATTTCCAAAATCACTATATATGAAAGGAACCAACAATGACGGAAAAAATTGGATTGTTTACAGGGTCATTTGATCCGTTTACAAATGGACATTTAGATATTGTCAAACGTGGGGCACAGCTTTTTGATAAGCTCTATATAGGAGCTTTTCAGAATGATCAGAAAACAGCTTTCTTCACGAGGGATGAGCGTATCAACCAGATTGAATCAGTCATCAGAGAAGAAAAATTAGATAATGTGCAGGTCATTGTGCATGAGCGTGATTTGACTGTCAATGTGGCGAAGAAATTAGGTGTAACAGCTCTCTTACGTTCCATTCGCAACAGTCAAGACCTTGAACATGAGCAGAGCCTGAGTTACTTTAATCAGGAGTTGGCAGACCTTGAGACAATCATACTACCTGCTCGACCTGACCTAGCTTATATCAGCTCCACACGAATCAGAGAAGTTTACAGTTATGATGCGGACTACTCACAATGGGTACCCACATCTGTAGCTCAAGCAATGAAAGAAAAGAGAAAAAATGGATAATCAAGCTCAAAAGAAAAAAGGAATAAAAAAAGCTCTAAAATGGCTGATTCCTATACTTCTATTTGTTATCGTAATGATAGGACTTGTCGTTCCTTTGCCTTATTACATCGAATTGCCGGGAACAACACAGGCCATCAATCAAATGGTGCAAATAAAAGGTAAGCAAGATGATAAAAATGGTGTGTTTGCCTTGACGACAGTAGAAATTGCACAGGCTAATGGTGCGGAACTCATTGCTTCAAAGTTCAATCCTTTTGCCACAGTGTATAGTCAACAAGACATGATGGGTGGATTAAGCTCTCAACAATTTATGGTTGTCAATCAATTTTATATGCAGACGGCACAGAATACAGCTGTTGCTCAAGCCTTCAAGCTCGCCAATAAACCTGTGGATATGAAATACGATGGGGTATATGTCATGTCTGTGGCTAATGAATCAAATTTTAAGAATGATTTTCAAATTGCTGATACCATTACATCTGTGGATGGACATACCTTCAAGTCCTCTAAAGACTTGATCCAATATGTCTCTGAGCAAAAGGTAGGTCAGTCTGTAAACATAGCATTCACACGCATGGATGGCAGTAAGCATACAGCGACCAATAAACTCATCAAGCTTCCTAACAATAAAGCAGGAATAGGAATTACGCTCACCGATCACACAGAGGCAGTCACTGATCCAGCAGTAACGATTGATGCAGGAAATATTGGTGGGCCAAGTGCAGGAATGATGTTTACACTGGAGATTTACAGTCAAATCACAGGGAAAGATTTACGTCAAGGAAGGAACATCGCAGGAACAGGAACCATTGAAGTTGATGGGACAGTTGGACAGATTGGTGGAGTAGATAAGAAAGTAGCTACAGCAAGCCGTGAAGGAATGTCCATCTTCCTTGCCCCAGATTCTGGTACAAAAACAAACAATAACTACTTGGATGCACAGACTGCAGCTAAAAAACTCAACACTCAAATGAAGATAGTCCCTATTAAAACAGTACAAGATGCCGTTACTTATTTAGAAACAGGAAAAATTATCGACTAAAAAACCATGATAAACATGGTTTTTTGAATATATTTAGAAGCAATCCAATAGAATCTGTTTGAGTTCAGAGATTTTGGGTTGCCGTGGGTTTGCAGGTGTACACTGATCGTCATAAGTTAAATCTGCTAATCTATCTGCTTCTTTTTGTAAATGTGCTTTCTTAACTCCATTTCCTGATAAGGTAATGTCAATTTCTACAGAATCAGTCAATTTCTTGATGGCTTGGATGAGTTTCTCAACCAACTCCGCGTCTGTTTTTCCTTTAAGTCCGATATAACGAGCAATTTCTGCGTAGTCTTCTTCTGCACGATAGACTTCATATCGTGGGAATGGGGTACGTTTGACATTACCTGTTACGGCATTGAATTTGATGACGTGAGGCATAGAGATAGCAATGGCAAGCCCATGAGGAAGTTCAAATTCTCCACCGATTTTATGGGCAAGAGAGTGGTTGATTCCTAAGAAGGCATTGGCAAATGACATTCCAGCGAGAGTTGCTGCATGGTGCATGTTGGCACGAGCCACTTGCCCTTCTTTACTTGGTTGAGAAGGGTCATATTTATAGGAAGTGGTCAGATTCTCAAAGATA
>WREM01000096.1 GCA_009779335.1 Streptococcaceae bacterium
GAAAGAATATCCTCAAAGGAAGGAAAATCAATATCTGTTCCGTATTTTTGTTCTAATGCAATACGGACTAAACGATAGGTTAATCGTGCATTGCGTGAGAGAATAGGACCGTGGAAATAAGTTCCAAAGGTATTTTTATAATGTAGCCCCTCAGTATCGTCATCAGGGTTATTTCCTCCGCCATAAATCACACGTCCTAAAGGTTTTTCATTTTCAGAAAGATAGGTGATTCCTGAATGATTTTCAAAGCCATAATAAGTTTCATTGAAGTCATCGTTATGTGTTTCAATATCGCCAATAAATCGATCAGTTTGGAGGTTCTTTGTATAGTGCCCTAGGATTCCAGTGCATTGGATTTTCTTGCCAGTCGCATCGATATAATATTGCCCTAGCATTTGATAACCGCCACATATAGCGAGCATAGGTTTTCCGTTTTCAATATAATTTTTGATATTCGGTGATACACGAGCAAGGTCTTCTGAGATAATTTCTTGTTCATAGTCTTGTCCCCCACCCCAAAAGGCAAGATCATAGATATTTTCATCAAAATCATCACCAAGTGAGACAATATCAAAAGCCATCTCAGCACCTAGCTTCTCTCCTACGTATTTGAGCATGAGAATATTTCCATTATCTCCATAGGTATTCATGAGATCGCCATAGAGATGAGCGATACGGAGTGAGTATTTGTAATCTCCAGCAGGAGATTTGAGTGATTGATAAACCATTATTTCATCTCCTTTCCGACATAGCCTTCTTTGGCTAGTATTTCACGCATTTGGAGCATGGCTGTATAGGTAGCAAGTATATAAACCTGTTCAGAATTTTGATTCTTCACAAAATCAATGACAGTTGATAATTGATCTGTTTCTTGCATTTTATCAGGGTTAATACCTGCTACACGCAGACGACGAGCGATCTCACTGTGGCGAGTCCCCCCTGTCATGACCTGATTGATTTTCATGTCATTGAGTAATTCAAACTGAGTGTCCCAAATCCAAGAAGTGTCAATCCCATCCGCATAGTTAGCATTGAGTAGAGAAATAAGTGAAAATTCATAAGGAGCCAGTTTCATCATTTCTAAGGCTTGATTGGCTCCAACTGGGTTTTTTATCAGTACAAGAGTTGCTGATTTATCGCCGATAGAGAAGGTTTCTTGACGACCAAAGACAGCCTTAGAAGTGTCAAAACCTGCTTTTATGATGTCTTTAGGAACATTGTAATATTGAGCAACGGAAACAGCAGCAAGAGCATTATAGATATTATAGAGTCCACCTATGTTGATTTTATAAGGAACTTCATCAATGACAAACTCAGAAGAAGTATTAGTAATGTTAGTCAGTTCAGTCAGCTTATAATCAAGTTGAGGACGAGTGAACTCACAATGAGAGCAGACATAATCTCCAAGATTAGCATAGGTATTAGACTTAAATTCTAAGATGTGATGACAGATAGGGCAAAGGATTCCTTCGGTATTATAGTGAGCCCGAGTAGGTTCATGACCCTCGTGAGCAAATCCATAGTATTTGACAGGATTGACTAATTTTTTAGAATGGAATAAGGGGCTGTCGCCATTGAGTAATACTGTTGCTTGTGGGGCATTGGCAGCACCTTTGACAATAAAGTCATAAGTGGTATAAATTTCTCCGTACCTGTCCATCTGATCACGGAAAATATTGGTAAAGACAAAGAGCGAGGATTTGATATATTCCGTGATTTTAGGGAGGCTGGCTTCATCAATTTCGAGTACAGCGTAACCTTTCTCTCCCCTCTTGATTTTCGGAGCGGTCAAGAAAGTAGAGACAACACCAGTTAGCATATTGGCACCAGATGTGTTCGTTACAACTTTACCAAAGGCTTTCTCTAGGATCCCTACGGTCAATGCTGTAGTCAATGTCTTTCCATTAGTCCCTGTAACCACAATGATTTCATAATTTTCAGTCAGAGATTTGAGAATCTCAGGGTCAAATTTTAGTGCAATTTTCCCCGGAAGAGTTGAGCCACGTTTGAGGACTTTTTCAAGTATTAGACGTGAAGACTTTCCAGTAAATTTTGCAAATGATGTTTTTATTGTCATGGGTCTATTATAACATATCAGAGAGTAGGAAATAGTGATTTTTTCTTATCTCCCTCTATGTTATAATGGAAGTATGAAAAAATTTAGAGGTTCGATTATTGTTACGCTGATTGCACTCATTCTTTCTTTTCTTTATGCAGGTTGGGATGGGCTGTTCATCACGATTATTCTTGCAATTTTGGAGATTTCACTTTCCTTTGATAATGCCATTGTCAACGCCAGAATTTTGGAGAAGATGAGTGATAAGTGGCGAAAGCTATTTTTGACTGTAGGGATTCTTGTAGCAGTTGTAGGAATGCGTCTGCTCTTTCCCTTGCTGATTGTCGGTATTTCTGCAAAGATTGACCCTGTTCATGCCATCACACTTGCCATGGAGAAGGGAGACCCTCATGTACCCGGCACTTACGGCTATATTCTCAATCAAGCTCATCCGTCTATCGCAGCCTTTGGGGGAATGTTCTTGCTGATGGTGGCATTGGATTTCTTCTTTACCAAGCACTCTCATACATGGATAAAATTTCCCGAGAAGATATTAGAAAAAATAGGACATTTCCCCTCTGCTAATGTTTCTATATCTCTGATTATACTGATTATCACAGTACAACTTCAAGGGGATCATGCTCATACCATTCTCTTGTCAGGCTTGCTAGGGGTAGTCATTCATCTGGTGGTCAACGGCTTTGGTAATCTTATGAATCAAAGTGCAGAAAGTAAGGGCAATGAAACTGCTTTGGCAGTAGGAAAAGCAGCCTTCGCTCTCTTTATCTACCTTGAAGTGATTGACGCTTCCTTCTCATTTGATGGGGTTATAGGGGCATTTGCCATTACGTCTGACCCCATCCTTATCTTGCTTGGTCTAGGTGTGATTGGTGCAATGTTTGTGCGTTCTTTAACCATTTACTTGGTGGAAAAAGGAACATTGAATCGTTTGGTTTATGTGGAGCATGGGGCTCATTGGGCAATTTTAGCTCTTGCTATACTCATTCTTTGTAGCATCCACTTAGACATTAGTGAAGTGGTTACAGGGCTCATCGGAGGGGTACTGATCATTGCTTCATTTATTTCAAGTATTGTCTATAACAGACAACACTAGTATAATTCTTGAATTTTTTGATTGAAAAGAGTAAAATTTACTTATAGCGACTCAGGATGGTGAAAGCTGAGAACTTAAATTGGATTAAACAAATGAATAAAAATATAAAGTAAAAAATAAAGGTGGAACCGTGCATTGCACCCTTTGTCAGAATTTTCTGACGGGCGTGAAGTAGGGTTTTGTTTTTATTTGGGAGGAAATTATGAAGGTTATAAAAATCTCAGATAATCATCAAGAAAAAGATAATATCGTTTACTATCAGAAAGATGGGCATTTTTTGGTTTATTTTCCTAAAATAGAGTATGAAACAGCCAAAGATAAGTTTAGAGAACAGTTTGAAAAAGCTGCAATTTATATTTTCTTTGATACGGATAATGATTATCGTTATATTGGTCAAGCTGTTAATATCAATAAACGCTATCGTACACATGATCGTTGGAATGATGATTTTAAATTTATTCTAATATTTGGTATTGAAAACGGAAACTTAAATAGAGGGCAGTTGGACAAGCTCGAAAAGGATTTAATTCGGCAATTTCCTGATTGGAAACATGATATTCAAAATAAAACTGGAGGAAATAGCTCCTTTCTTGAACCATCAGGCGAAATTGATGCGGAGAATCTAAGAGCGGATGTTGATGAAATTCTTGAACTTTCAGGCTTAGACATTTTTAATGGCACTTTAGCAAAAAATGATGAGGAAGAAGCTTTAGAAGAAAAATTAGGTAAAACTTATGTTGTGACAGACGGAACTTTCAATGGGAAAAGTGACAAAAGTTATCGCTCTGCCTATTTGGACTATATTATGGAAATCTTGAAAAAGAGTCCAGAATTATTAGTCAATAGTATATTTGACGGTAATGCTTCATGGTCAAATCCTTTGGCAAGAAAAGCACCTATAAGACCTGACCGAAGTTCTTCAGAAATAAATGATATTTATTTTTATAAGCACTATGATGCAAAGTCAACCAAGTTAAAAGTTAAAAAAATTGCTGAAGAAATGGGAAAAAAATTAACAGAGAAGGAAAACTAAAATGAACAAAAAACTATCATTTCAAGAAATTATTTTAACTTTGCAAGATTTTTGGTCTAAGCAGGGGGCGAATCTCATGCAGTCGTATGACAATGAAGTGGGAGCAGGAACCATGAGCCCTTATACTTTCTTGCGTTCCAATGGACCTGAGCCTTGGGCGGCAACTTATGTACAGCCTTCTCGTCGGCCCGCAGATGGACGTTATGGAGAAAACCCTAATCGTCTTTTCCAACATCACCAATTTCAAGTGGTGATTAAACCTTC
>WREM01000097.1 GCA_009779335.1 Streptococcaceae bacterium
CAATAAACACACTGCAAGCTACATTTATCTGTTATAGAGATACGCACATAATCATGCACACGTCCGAATTTATCTTTGAGTTCCATATTTTCTCCTTTTGGCAGGCTCTCGTAGTCCTACTATTACTCAGAGTTGAGATTTTTATTTATTAACCACCACTTACTGGGGGGATGATTGCAATTTCTTGCACTTCTTCTGATCTAAAGCTTTCATCATAGACATAGGTCTGATTGATGGCTACACTTGACATTTTAATCAAATCAGCCTGCAAGGGATACTTATCCATTAATGCTGTTAAAATGCTTGAGCGTGTAACTTCTGAGGCTAGCTCTACCTCTACTTCTGGAGCAATGGCATCAGCTAACTGGGCGAAAAGTTTTATTTTCATTTGATTATTTTCCATATCGTATCTGTGCTCCATCATGTTCTTTTTTCCAAATTGGTACTCTTTCTTTGAGTTGATTGATAATGGCCTCACATCCTGCAAATGCTTCCTTGCGATGAGGGCTTGCCACACCGATAAATATGGCTTCATCTGTGATTTCAAGCTTTCCTAGGCGATGCACGATGATAACTTTGTTACCTTTTGCTTCAATGGGTTCTGCTAGTTTTTTAAGTTCTTTAATTGCCATTTCTTCATAGGCTGTGTACTCAATAAAGTCTGTATGCTCATTCTCATTCTCAGTCTTTGTCCATTCTCGGATAGTCCCTGAAAAAGTAACGATTCCCCCATATTGTGAAGATTTGAGTTGATTATATAAGGTCTGTACATCAATGGGCTCTGTCTGTAATCTAATCATTGCCATAGATAAAATGCCCGCTCTTTCCACCTTTTTTCTCGACCAAATGACAATCTGTAATCTGCATAGAACGATCCATAGCCTTGCACATATCATAAACCGTGAGAGCAGAGATTTGTACTGCTGTTAATGCTTCCATTTCCACACCTGTTTGATTAGTCGTTTTGACCGTTGCTGTCAGATAGATAGTCGTGTCATTGACATATTCGAAGTTAATATCAACCCCAGATAAAGGCAAGAGATGACACATAGGAATGAGTTCACTTGTACGTTTTGCAGCCATGATACCCGCTGTTTGAGCCACAGCAAGTACATCTCCTTTTTTGATTGAACCTTCCTTAATGCGAGTCAATGTTTCAGCTTGCATGATAATGGTTGCTTGTGCAGTTGCTTGACGCTTTGTGATTTCTTTATCTGTCACATCAACCATCTTCGCATTCCCTTGACTATTAAAATGTGTAAGACTATCTTGTTTTCCACTCATTCTACTCTTTCTCCTTAAACATTTAGGCTCGATTGTCCACTCTCGCTATATGGCTGAAGCCATAAGTCGAGTCGCATCTTCGCTCGGTTTTGTTTATTAAAATGTGCAAGACTATCTTGTTTTCCACTCATTCTACTCTTTCTCCTTAAACATTTAGGCTCGATTGTCCACTCTCGCTATATGGCTGAAGCCATAAGTCGAGTCGCATCTTTGCATTCCATTAATTATTAAACTGTGTTAATTGGTCAGCCATTGTTTGAGCCAGTCCTTTCTTTTCATCGTATCTGATAAATCATATTCAATTCCATTGTACTCCCCTTTGAATTTTTCTATCAAAGTCAATCTAGGGTAATCAGCAACGTGTCTAAATCCTTCCAACAGGAGTAAATCTGTATCTTTTGAGACTTTTGAAATCAAGTCAGATAATTCTGTTTGAGTTTTCTCGTGCCAGAGCATTTCATTTCCGACAGTCAAACCAACTGCATCTGCTCCTGCTTGGGCAAATTTGTATGTGTCCGTCCCCTCTACATCAAACTGTGCTTCATGTGCTTGTTTTAGACAAACAACTGTAAGATTCTCAGATTTTGCAAATTCAACAAAATTTACCATTGTGGTCGTCTTCCCGACTTTCTTATTTCCTACGATTTGTAAAATCTTCATCTTTTAATTATAACATTTATAGCTCATTAAACCTGAGTGAGCGATTTTCTCATATCTTAATAAAAATACTGGTTTATCTTATCATTGTATTTGATTTCAAATACAATGTGTGCTACAATATAAATACAAAAGATAAAGGAGCATCTATCATGCCTACTAAAAACACATCTATCCGATTTGATGAAAGCTTGCACAACCAACTTTCCAACTATGCCAAACAAACTGAACAATCTGTGTCTGCAGTGGTGGAGGAAGCTGTGGCAACTTATCTGACTGAACGCAATATCGTTACAGACCACAAAAAAGTTATTGATGATGTCATTCATCGTTTCACACCACTTTTAGAAAAATTGAAGGATAGATAAACTATGGAATATCTTACAAAAGTAGATTTGCTGTATCTTAATGAGCATGTTGTTAAACAGGTGGGAGGTATCACCTATGGCATTCAGTCTGAATCTAACATCGATATGATACTTGAGCAACCCAAACAGATTGTCTTCGGTCGTGAACTCTATCCTACTATCTGGCTTAAGGGTGCATTCATCCTTCAAAAGATTGCAAAAAAACACGCCTTTCGTGATGGAAATAAGCGAACTGCCATCATCGCTACTCTTTCCTTTCTATCTATCAATGGTTATCAGATCATCGATGATGACCTTATCAACAACTCAGAAGACTTCATCCTTGCTGTAACTAATTCCCCTGATGATGAAGAAACGATGATAAAAATTGCAGAATGGCTAGAAGCTGTACACGAAGAAAAGCAATAAAAAACTGACACTTGTCAGTTTTTTATTTTATCTACTCATTTGCACCCAAGCATGATTTTCTATGCCTACTGTGGTTTTTGAATCAAGAACTTTCTCTGTTTCTATGATAAAGTCCGCATGGTCAATGACCATTTGAGCTGATTTTTTCATGCCTTTTTGATTATCAATCATGACAAATTGTCCCGGGATGACAAGATTACGTAGGGAGTTAGACTCACAAATAATCATGGCTTCTTGCCCTACTTCTTCCATAAAGGCTTGAAATCCATCCATGAGAGAGTCTTCAAAGGCTTTAAGCATAAATACTCGTTTGCAACCTGATTTGAGCATTTCCATGGTATCTTTTTTGCCACGAGCATTCTTCTCTTCAATGAGTTCGTAGCCTTGGTCAATAGAGGTGCAAATGCCACACCCTGCTTCTCCACGCTGACAAACTCCTCGTGCTCCTTTAATCGTGATGATTTTGAGGGCCACTAATTCATGTTCATCCTTCAAGCGAAGAATGATATCCTTGGCAAAAAATGTCTTTCCACTGTTGCGTCCTGTTGAGCCAATTTCTAATAATTGTGGGTAATTTGCTAATGCGTCCATATGCCCTCCTAGTTGGTTGTCATTACTTTGACTTGCAATGATTTCATGAGTGGTTGATCACTCTGTTCAGAAAAGTCACAAGCTCCGATAAGAACATTCATCTCAGGCATATATCCTGCTGTACACCCACGAGGCAAATCATAACCAATAGCACGGAAAGCCTTGACTGAACGCTGAGAACCATCTTTAGCTGTTGCAGTAATATCTACCAAATCTCCAGAGTTGATGCCACGCATTTTCATATCCTTTGGATTCATGAAGACTAATTCACGGAGGTTTTTGATTCCACGGTAACGGTCATCATTAGAATAAATGGTCGTGTTCCATTGATCATGAGAACGCATGGTCTGTAGAACCAGAGTATCCTTGTCATCGGGAATGATGTTTTCCAGTGGTGCAAGTGAAAATTCTGCTTTTCCAGAATCTGTCAAGAATTGGCGTTGACGAGCAGGTTGTGGACGACGGAATCCTTTTTCACGACGGATTTTTTCATTAAAGCCGTCAAATCCGGGAATGACACGAGACATGGCATCACGGATATTATCGTAGTTTTCATTATAGGCTTCATAAGGAATTTTTGAGTCGGGTGTCAATGCACGAGCCATACCAGAGATGATTGCTACTTCTGAAAGAAGATTTTCTGAGGCAGGCTTGTTCTTCCCGCCACCCATCTGAATCCAACACATAGAGTCTTCTGTGGAGACGTATTGACGTCCAGACTTTTGCATATCCAATTCACTACGACCAAGCGTAGGAAGGATGAGTGCTTTTTCACCGTGTACTAAGTGACTACGATTAAGTTTTGTAGATACTTGCACGGTTAGTTTACATTTATTTAGACCTGCAGCAGTGAACGGTGTATCAGGGGCTGCCATGACAAAGTTCCCTCCCATTCCTACAAAAATCTCAGTATCCCCTGTGTGCATACCCATGATGGTTGCCACTGTATCCATCCCATGTTCTCGTGGAGAGGTGATTCCAAGTTCTTTATCTAAAGCAACCAAGAAAGGTTCTTTAGGTTTATGATCTACACCACAAGTTTTATTTCCTTGTACGTTAGAATGTCCACGGATAGGTGATACTCCTGCACCTTCACGACCGATATTTCCACGGAGCATGAGAAGATTAG
>WREM01000098.1 GCA_009779335.1 Streptococcaceae bacterium
AAAGCCACAGAATTTGCCATGAAACAAGCCATGAAACGTGCACAGAAAAAAATGAAAAAAGGAAAACGTAAATAAGACGTTTTTTATTTTTCCTACTTTAGTCTTATGGATACGTGCAAATTTCTGATAAAATAAGAGTATGAATAATCGTTTCAAACTTATCCTTGTCATAGAAGGCATCATCTTATTGGGACTCTTGATTCATGTGGTAAAATCTCCACATTTCTTTCCCTTTATCCTATTAGCCATCATATTCTCATCACTTGCCCTTCTCATAAAGAGCCGGTTTTTTCGGACAATGAGCGTTATTTTTTTGGTAATTACTGCTCTCTTGTTATTAACAATGGGCTGGTTTTGGCTGGCTCTTCTCTTTCCACTTCTTGCATTTTTCTGGTTAATGAGGCGTGGAGGTTTTGCTCAGTCAGGAAACTATTACCAAAATGAAAATCAGAATTATGAGTCTTATGATGACCACGAAGATGAAGGAGAGACTGTTAATCAAAAAAGTGGGAATGACATCATTGATTTGGCTCTTGTAGATTTTAAGGCAGAAGGGAATCACTTGTCTATCAAGAAAATATCTGGGAATACTAAAATTATCGTTCCTGAGGATGTTGCTTTGATTTTAGAAGCATCAACCAAATCAGGAATCATCAAAATATTCAATCTGACGCCTGTCATGAATACACAGACACGCTATTTCTCTGAGAATACAGAAGAAGCAGAAAAGAAAATTTCAATCAAAGTGCAAGTTCAGACAGGAAATATTGAGGTGGTGGCAGGATGAAAACATCAATCATACGCACATTCGCTTTAGTATTCTCAGTCATTATCATTGTAGGTCTGCTCTGCATTACCTTAATTTCAGGACTAGATTTCAACCAAATCGTTGAGCATTTCAAAGGAAATGTCTATGGACTATGGGTATTTGTCTCTGTTGCAGCAGCATTAGCACTTATATTGACTATATTTAACTATTTTGAAAATAATCAACTGCAAGAAAAGCAAAAAAGAAATTTACAAGCTCTAGTTAATAATCAAAAACCCGACGAGAATGATACAGAGATGATGGTTATTTATAATCGGATGTCGAGTTTGTCCAATCAACTTCAGGAGCTCTCCAATCAACAATCAGCGGATAAGGCAGAAATCATTGAAACAGAGCGTAAGCGAATCTCTCGAGAATTGCATGATTCGGTCAGCCAAGAACTCTTTGCAGCGACCATGATACTATCTTCTGTTACGGGGGATGAGGTCAGCGTTGCCAATATGTCTAAGGACCAGATCCTCGCTCAGACTAATCTGGTGCAAAAAATCTTGCATGAAGCACAAAGTGAAATGCGAGCTCTACTCTTACATCTGCGTCCTATCGAGCTAGAAGGCAAATCATTAAGTGAGGGCTTGACAGGATTGACGGATGAACTTCAAGCAAAAATCTCAGCTCATATTTCTGTCAAGTTGAGTGATATTAAGGCTTCATCTAATATCGAAGATAATCTATTTCGAATGGCACAGGAAATTCTGTCAAATACCTTGCGTCATGCACAGGCAAGTAGTATTCAAGTCCATTTGACAGAAAATCAAGACAATATTTTCTTGACGATTACAGATGATGGTGTGGGCTTTGACAGTAAACAAGATGAAAAATCAGCCAGCTATGGTCTCATCAATATCAAAGAAAGAGCCCTTCTCCTTGGTGGCAACGTGCAAGTGATTAGTTCTTATAACCAAGGGACAAAAGTAGAAATAAGGATTCCAAAAAATAATGGATAAAATAAAATTATTAATTGTTGATGATCATCAAATGGTGCGTCTCGGTTTATCAAGCTTCATGAATATTCAGCCTGATATTGAAGTAGTAGGAGAGGCATCCGATGGAGAATCAGGAGCGTTGAAAGCAGATGCTCTCAAACCTGATGTCATTCTAATGGATTTAGTCATGGAGAGATTAGATGGGATTGGAGCAACCAAGAAAATACTAGCAAAGAACCCTGACCAAAAGATTCTCATCTTGACAAGTTTTCTTGATGATGAAAAAGTTTTCCCTGCCTTGTCTGCAGGGGCAAAAGGTTATATCCTTAAAACTTCTCAAGCAGCTGAAATTGCAGGAGCCATACGCAAGGTAGCTAAGGGAGAAGATGTCATTTCAGATGTGGTCAAAGAAAAAATAGATGCACAGAAACATCGCAAACATGAATTATACGATGATTTATCAAAACGAGAGTTTGAAGTGTTGCAAGTTCTTGCAAAAGGGATGTCCAATCAAGACATTGCAGACACACTATATATATCACTAAAAACGGTCAAAACTCATGTATCCAATATCTTTACCAAATTAGAGGTCAAAGACCGCACGCAAGCAACCATATACGCCATGCAACATGGATTAGTAGATAACAAGTAATGAAATTCCGAGATAAAAGGAATTTTTTTAAAAAAGCTAAAAAGCACTAGGGTGCTTTTTTTAATATATTTGGTATAATAATAAGTATGAATAAACTCATCGATAAAGCCAAAAAAATTAAAATTATTTTCTTTGACATAGATGATACACTTCGTGTTAAAGACACAGGTTATATGCCTGAAAGCATTAAAGAAGTCTTTATTCGCTTGAAAGAGAAAGGGATTTTGACTGGGATTGCAACGGGGCGTAATTTTTACGGTGTAGTGCCTGAGGTTAAAGCCCTTTCTCCTGATTTTTTTGTCACCATTAATGGATCTTATGTTGAAGATGATAAAGGACAACCCATTTATAAAAATCCTCTGCCCAAAGCATTAGTTGGGAACATCATCCAATGGCTTGAAGCTGAAAAAAGTGATTATACCTTTGTGGCTTCACATGATTTGCGTATATCACATTGGGACAATGTCGCTGATGGAGCCATCAGTCCAGTTTATGGACAGTTGAAAGAAGATAAGAGTTATTATCAATCCCATGATGTTTATCAAATGTTGACCATCTCTGAGCATAATGATAGTCTATTATTGCCTGAATCATTGAACAATCAAGTGCGACTTATTCAATGGCATCCTAACTCCAGTGATATTGTCCCAGTGACTGGAAGCAAGGCAGAGGGATGTAAGAAGATCTTAGAGCAGTTAAACCTATCTCCTGAACAGATGATGAATTTCGGAGATGAGCTGAATGATTTGGAGCTTTTTGACCTTGCAGGTCTGTCTGTTGCCATGAAAGTATCAGCTCCTGAGATTTTGGAAAAAGCTGACTATATTACTGATTCTGTCGAAAATGATGGAATATTAAAAGCACTGGAAGCATTAGAAATTATATAGAAAAGAGAATATTATGACTTACCCACAAGCACAACTTGACACATATGCAGGAACAACTGCTATCCTCACTACTAACCAAGGAGTAATGACGGTAAAACTCTTTGACGAGATTACACCAAAAACGGTAAAAAACTTTGTTGAATTGGCAAAAAAAGGATACTATGAGGGAATCATTTTTCATCGAATCATTAAGGACTTTATGATCCAAGGGGGAGACCCAACAGGTACAGGTATGGGTGGAGAGTCTATCTATGGTGAAAAATTTGAAGATGAATTTTCACAAGAAGTCTTTAACATACGTGGAGCTCTTTCAATGGCAAATGCAGGACCTAATACAAACGGGAGTCAATTCTTCATCGTACAGAATAAAAACTTGCCTTATCCAAAAGAAGCATTGCTTGAAGGAGGATGGCCTGAAGAAGCAACTGAACTCTATACAGCTGGAGGAACTCCGCATTTAGATGGACGCCACACAGTATTTGGACAGCTGGCAGATGAAGCTTCGTTTGAGACATTGGATAAGATTTCTGAGGTAGAAACTGGAGCACAAGACCGTCCTGTAGAGGATGTCATCATCGAAAAAATTGAAATTGTAGAAAAATAAAATGTTAAAAAATGTAAAAATCGGAGATGTTCTGGATGCCCAGGTAACAGGCATACAGAATTATGGTGTTTTTGTTAAATTTGTTTTGCCTGAAGAAACAAAAGAAAGACAAGGGCTTATCCATATTTCAGAAGTCAAGTCGGGATTTATCAAGAACATCAAAGAAATCGTCCAAGAAGGAAAAACGGTCAAAGCACAGGTCGTTGATATTGATGAATACGATGATAAAATCAGCTTTTCATTGCGGACGCTAGAAGAAAAACCAGAACATCACCAGAATACACGAAAAAGCTATTTTACAGATCCAAGAAAAGAAATAGGATTTGAACCATTCAAGCAATTACTGCCACAATGGATGGAAGAAAATAAAAAATATCTGAAAACTTTGGAAAAATAGGGGAATAATTTGAACCAAAAGGTATTAAAATATGTCAAATATGCCTTCAATGCGATTACCATTTTGGGACTTATCGCTACAATTATTGGAGGAATATATTTATGGCGAGTAGGAGCCCTTCAAAATCCCGCTTCCTTGCAACA
>WREM01000099.1 GCA_009779335.1 Streptococcaceae bacterium
GCTAAGTCAGCCATCTTGGGATTAAAATCCAAGTGCATATCCTTGGAAAAAAAGCGTCCACCTGTCGTTCTCAATCGACTGTTCCATTGAGCAGAATGTTCAAACTCCCAGCCAAATTTTTCTAGAGATATTTTTCTGACCCATTCTGTTAATTCTTGATTGGTCATGCTTTCTTACGTTCTTCTCTAGGGTTAACCAGTGTCAAATTCGTTTTCCCACGATCTAAGTCAATAGACTTCACCCATACGGTAACAATCTGCCCAACGGATACCACTTCATGTGGATTTCGAGTGAAATTTTTGCTCAGATCAGACACATGGACAAGCCCGTCATTCTTAATTCCAATATCAACAAAAGCCCCAAAATCAACTACATTACGCACCACACCTTCCAATTGCTGCCCAATCTGTAAATCGCTGGCTGACAAGACATCTTGACGAAGGATTGGAGCATCAAAATTGTCCCGTAAATCACGCCCTGGACGCATCAAATCGTCGATAATATCCGTCAATGTTTCCTGACCAATAGAGAGTTTTTCAGACATTTGCTTGACATTGATGGACTTCAACAGCTCACGAGTGTCTGCATCAAAGTCTTTTTGTCCTAATTCCTTAAGCAAATCTTTGACTACCTTATAAGACTCAGGATGAACTCCTGTATTATCAAGAAAATTCTTTCCTTCTGGAATACGCAAGAAACCTGCTGCTTGCTCAAATGCCTTATCTCCTAAACGTGGAACCTTCTTCAAATCTGAACGAGAACTTAAGGCTCCATTTTCTTCACGGTAGGAAACAACATTGGACGCTAAAGTCTTATTGAGCCCCGATACATGTGAGAGAAGAGATGGACTTGCTGTATTAACATTGACCCCCACCTGATTGACCACTGTTTCAACCACAAAATCAAGATTTTCTGTCAGCTTTTTCTCGGCAACATCATGCTGATATTGACCAACACCAATGGCTTTGGGTTCTATCTTAACTAATTCTGCTAATGGGTCTTGAAGACGTCGTGCAATAGAGATGGCGGAACGTTTTTCAACCGTTAATTCAGGAAATTCTTGACGAGCCAATTCAGAGGCGGAATAAACTGAAGCCCCTGACTCACTGACAATGACGTAATAAACATCGGATAATTCATTCTCTTTAAGAGTCTCAGATACAAATGATTCGGACTCACGACTGGCTGTTCCATTTCCTATGGCAATCATATTGACTCCATATTTTTTGATTAAGGCAACTAGATCTTTGCGAGATTGTTCAATCTTAGCTTCTGATGCAGGTTTTACAGGGTAAATCACTGTTGTTTCAAGGAGTTTTCCTGTCTCATCTACGATAGCAATCTTTGCTCCTGTACGATAGGCAGGATCAAATCCCATGACTACACGTCCTTTAAGCGGTGCAACCAAAAGAAGATTCTTCAGATTTTCTCCAAATATTTCAATAGCAGAATCTTCTGCACGTTCCGTCAATTCCGCACGTACCATACGCTCAATGGCAGGTAACATTTTTTTCTTATAAGCCTCTTTAATGGCTGACTGCATATTTTTATTGTCTTTTGCTTTGAAACGATTTTCAAAGAAACGAACAATTTTCTCTTCATTATTTTCAAACTTGACCGTAAGAATATCTAATTTTTCTCCACGATTAAGAGCAAGTACACGGTGGTTAGGTAAGTCAACTATTTTTTCTGAGAAATCATAATAAATCTCAAAAACTTTCTTCTCATCACTGGCATTCTTTTTTAATGAACTGATCAAAAGGCTATTCGTCTTCAATTCATTCAAAAGCCATGAACGTAAGCGTACATCTTCTGAAATAGCCTCAGCAAGAATATCAATGGCTCCTTGCAAGGCTTTTTCTGCTGTATCAAATGTTTCATTGACAAATGACTCCGCCCGTGTCAAATCTGCCTTGTTTTGGACCACCAGCTGAGCCAAGGGAAAAAGTCCTGCTTCTTTGGCAATCGTTGCTTTGGTGCGACGTTTCTCCTTATAGGGCAGATATAAATCTTCAACTTCTGATAATTTTTCAGCTTCTTTAATAGCTTGACGTAAAGCATCAGAAAGCTTTCCTTGTTCTTCAATCTTAGCAAGGACTGTTTCTTTCCTGTCTGCAAGCTTAGTCAAGGCATCATGGGTATCAATGATTGCTTTGATTTCAACCTCATCCAGACTTCCTGTCACTTCCTTACGGTAGCGAGCAATGAAAGGAACAGTATTCCCCTCTTCTGTCAAAGCTAAAACTTTCTCGATTTGAGAGATTTTCAAGTTGAGATTTTGGGCAATTTTTTCAATATGTGATTGTTTTTCCATCCTTCTATTATACCACGCTCTAATCAAATCAAAAAAATCTCTTAAGAGATTTTTTCTATACTATTCTGTTACCGTTTTTGATGATTGAGCTTTATTTCCCATACTGATCAAAAGTACAAAGGCTACTGCTCCTAGAAGAACGAGTGCAATAATCCCTCCTAAGATACTTCCTTGACCGTTAGTCAAATAATTAAACATATTGGTCAAATAGATTCCTGGAAGGAAGCTACGAACGAGTTGTCCAAAGCTACCCAAAAGTTGACTTGGGAAAAGAGCTGTTGAAAGAGCCACTTGCAAGAGTACAAAAGCAATTGCAAGCACAAGGCCCAAACGACCAAATACTTTTGAAAGACTGAGTGCAAACCCATACAAAACAACTGTAGATACTGCTACTGCAAGGAATAGAGCAATAGGATGTTGAATTGACATTCCTGTCAAGAGAATCCCTACTCCAATACCAATCGTAGTTAATCCTGCGACGCTGGCTAGTGTAAGAAAAGTGTTTTTATCTTTAAGAGATTCTCCACGTTTAGCTAATTGGTGAATTTGTACCATCAAGGCAGATAGTGCAAGTGCAAGAACTATCAATGTTGGAGCAAAGTAGTTAGAGAATTTGTTTACATTTGGTTCTTGTGTTACGACATCTTTAACAGGTGATGCTAATTGATTTTCTGATTGAGTGACAGAATTAATAATCGGAAGACTTGGAAGAGCTTTATTCAATGTTGATGATAAAATTCCAGTTCCATCTGACATTGTCCCTAAGCCGCCAGAGAGCTGATCTGCACCTGAAGCTAACTGTTCCACACCTGAAGCTAATGGTTTTGCTCCATCTGCTAATTGCTGTGCTCCATTGGCTACTTGACCTACACCACCTGTGTATTGTTTTACTCCGGGTACTAGAGTAGAAGAGACTTGAGAATTAGCTTGGTTAATTCCTGCTGAAAGTTGGCTTCCTCCAGTAGCAAGAAGATTCACACCTGATTGAAGTTGTGCTCCACCACCTGTTAATTGATCCATTTGCGGTTCTTGAGCGGTGATGCCTGAGCTGATTTCTTGAAGATTACCTTTCAACCCATCTATAGCCTGAACAGCTCCTTGTGTTGCGAGTGGTCCACTGGCTTGAAGTTGTGAAAGACTATTGTTAATGTTTGTAGCTGCTGTCCCTGCCTGAAGAAAATATAATTCTAACATAGTACTATCATGACTTAACGCAGTAATTTGTGCATTTTCAGCATTTACTTGGGCTTGAAGTTGTGTAATGTAAGAAGCTGCAACCGTAGATACAGAAGGATCACTTTGCATTGCTGTAATAATTCCTTGTTCTGTTGTTACATTACTCTTTAGAGTTGCCACTTCTGTGTTGATTGATGGAAGTACAGTTTGAATATTTGTTAATGCTGTTGCTAAATGTGCTGCATCAGGATTACTGGTTAAACCAGAGAGAGCGGTTGTTAATTGATTTAATCCATCTTCAAGCTGAGTAAGTTGACCCCCTTGAGAAGCAAGACCATCATTGATTTGACTGGCAGTTCCTTTAATAGAATCAACTAATTGTTGTGTTCCACCAACTAATGCAGGGGTTTGAGCATTTAATGTTCCTAACCCACTATTGAGTTGATTTCCACCTGTTGATAAGAGTCCCAATCCTGATGAAAGGCTTGATACTCCATTTACAAGAGTAGAGCTGTTGGCATTAAGTTCAGATGCTCCTGAATTTAATTGATTAACACCTGATTCAAGGGTAGGAATGCTACCATTTAATGTCCCAAGTCCACCTTTAAGTTGGGTTGAACCATCAAATAATTGATGAGAACCTGCATTGAGTTGATTGGCTGCATCTGCTGTTTGACGAGTACCGTCAGCAAGTTGTGATACTCCACCTAAAAGTTGATTCCCATATTGCTGTTGGATATTTGTTTCAACTTGTGACGTTACATTATCTGCTACATATTTGAATAGAGCAGAAGTAACGGGTGTGTTGTCATTTCCTAGATTGATATTAAGTTGAGCTTGTTGTGGATTTTTATCCAATAAACTTGCTGTATTCTTTGAAAAATCTTGTGGAATTTCAAGCGACATCAGTGAAGAGTTATCTTTCAATGCTTTTGTTGCTTGA
>WREM01000100.1 GCA_009779335.1 Streptococcaceae bacterium
ACCTGCAACATTCCTTCATGAGAGCGAGCCCGCATGGCGAATATATCCAGTATCAACTGCATGCGATCAATGACTTTTACACCAAGCACCTCTTCCAAGTTGACATTCTGCCGAGGTGTGAGGCGTTCGTTAAAGATGACCGTGTCAATTTCACCTACATCAATGGCCCACTGAATTTGATCTAACTTCCCTGTCCCCACTAGAAATTTACTGTTGAAAGCATCTAATTTCTGTGTAAAGCTGTCAATGACCAAACCTCCTGCTGTTACAGTCAAATCAGCCAATTCTTCCATAGAAGATTGAAAAGATTGATTATTCTCAAATATTTCCACTCCAACGAGCAGAACACGTTCTTGCTTTTCTTCTAAGTCTATCATGGCTAACCTATCAAAGCCTTTCGCACCAAAATGTCTACACCTTCAGGTGCCCATACAGCCACTAGACCTCTTTCAGCCACACGAATCCAGCCTAACCCTGTGATAACCAAGTCAGATTTCTCTTTAATAGAAAACTCTTTACGGATTAATTTTGATCCTTTAACGGCTGGTTTTAGTAGTTCACCTGCATGTTTGTCATAAAATTCTGTCGCACCTGCTAACTTGGTTCGATGAATCTCCAGCTCATTGTCAAAGTAAGCTGTAATGCCTTGCTTCTCTCCTTGAATGTAGTCAAACCGAGCGAGCCCCCCTAAGAATAAGGTCTGTTCTGAGTTCAGTTGAAAAGTCTTAGGTTTAATTTCCTTACGTGGACTGACATATTTAAGGTCTCTGGCTTCCAAATAATGAGCCATCTGCCCTCGATGAATGATTCCCGGTGTATCAACCAAGACAGATTCCTCATCTAATGGAATCTCAATCTTATCAAGGGTTGTCCCCGGAAAGCGAGAAGTAGTAATGACATCAGAATCACCCGTAACTACTTTAATGATGGCATTGATGAGTGTTGATTTCCCTACATTCGTTACACCCACAATGTAAACATCACGCCCCTTCCGATATTTCTCTATGATGGTCATGAGTTCACGTACATCCTCTTGATTATGAGCAGAGGTCACAACCACATCTTTTGGACGCAAGCCTGCAGAATGTGCCTGCTCTTTTAACCATTGCTTCATCTTATTGACCTTAAGTGAATGAGGGAGAATATCTTTCTTATTAGCTACAAGAAGGACATCATTCCCCGATGTAAATCGATGTAAACCCGGAATGAGCGAACCATTAAAATCAAAAATATCAATGACATTGACGATGAGAGCATCATGACTGCCGATCTCCGTCAAGAGTTTGAGAAAATCATCATCAGTCAAGCTGACATCTGCAATCTCATTGTAATGACGCAGACGAAAACAACGTTGACAATAAAGCTCCTCCTCGTTCTCTATTTTTTTCTTCAAAGCTCCTGAAGGTAGATAGCCCATACCTTCCTTGTTATCCGTCTGAATTTTTGACCCACAGCCAATGCAATAAAGCTCTTCTATTATTTGTTCAGTTTCGTTCATATAAACCATTATATCACAATAAAAACAGGCTTTGACCTGTTTTCTATTGCACGGAGTAATTAGGGGCTTCTTTTGTAATTTGTACGTCGTGTGGATGAGATTCTTTGAGCCCTGCTCCTGACATCTCAATGAATTGGGCTGATTCATGCAGGGCTTGAATATCCCCTGCACCTGTGTATCCCATTCCTGATTTAAGTCCACCGATCATTTGGAAAATGATGTCCTGTGCGGTTCCTTTATAGGCTACACGTCCTTCAATTCCCTCTGGGACTAGTTTATTAGCTTCATTGACAGACCCTTGGAAGTAGCGATCACTTGAACCTTTCTTCATGGCTGCAAGAGAACCCATTCCACGATAGGTCTTGAACTTACGCCCTTGGAAAATTTCAAATTCACCCGGTGATTCATCCGTCCCTGCAAGCATGGAACCAAGCATGACTGCATGACCTCCTGCTGCAAGAGCTTTGACAATATCTCCAGAGTACTTGATTCCCCCATCCGCAATGATGGACTTCCCATACTCACGAGCGACACTCGCCGCATCATAAATGGCTGTAATCTGTGGCACACCTACGCCTGCCACCACACGAGTCGTACAGATTGAACCCGGTCCTATCCCTACCTTGACCACATCAACGCCTGCATCATAGAGAGCACGAGCTCCTTCAGCTGTAGCAATATTTCCCGCAATCAATGTCTTATCAGGAAAATGAGCACGGATTTCTGAGATTTTACGCAAGACACCTGCAGAATGTCCGTGTGCCGTGTCAATGACAATAGCATCCGCCCCCGCATCGAACAAAGCTTCAGCACGGTCAAAAGTATCAGAGGTTACACCTACAGCCGCAGCGACAAGCAGACGACCTTTTGAATCCTTGGCTGCCTTGGGGAACTCAATGACACGCTCAATATCTTTAATGGTAATCAGTCCAGACAGACGCCCTTCTTTATCTACCAAAGGAAGTTTCTCAATCTTATGCTCTTGAAGTAGAGCCTCCGCCTCTTTGAGACTGGTCCCTACTGGAGCGGTAATTAAACGTTCAGAGGTCATGACATTCTTGATGGCTTGATCATAATTGGAAATAAAACGTAAATCACGATTGGTTAGAATCCCTACTAATTTACGATTTTCAAGTGTTTCAACAATAGGTACTCCTGAGATACGATAAGTGGACATAAGGTCCTCTGCCTCTTGAATCTTATGCTCAGGTGTCAAAAAGAAAGGATCAGTAATGACACCAGACTCAGAACGCTTAACTTTATGTACTTCTTCAGCCTGTTGCTCAATGGACATATTTTTATGGATGACACCCAAACCACCCTGACGTGCCATGGCAATCGCCATCACACTCTCAGTAACGGTATCCATTGCCGATGAAATAACAGGAATGTTGAGCTTGAGATTGGGAGCCAGCTGTGTGGACATATCCACTTCATTAGGTAAAACATGACTCTCTGCTGGAATAAGCAATACATCATCAAAAGTATAACCCTTTTTCAAAAACTTTGATTCCCAATTCGACATAACAACATCCTCCATTTTTTATTTTTATCATTTTATCACTATCTTGAGCTTATTTCAATAGAGAGGATTAAATCCCTACCATAAATCCCTTGAATTTGATTTTGCTTATTGATATACTAATAATATGAAATTAAAAAACACATTAAAATTATCACTTGTATTAGCCAGTCTGCCACTTGTTTTTGCATGGATTAAGACTTCTGCAGATACCATTGAGCCAAACAATCATCCCATGGGATATTTCACACAAGCTCAGACCAGTCAAGCTCCTTTTGCATTGCCATCTGACAATCAAGGACTTTCACGTACCAATGCTCCTTCTGATTTGACTTCAAATGACGGTACTCTTCCTCGCAAAGATGCTGTGGACATTGCTTCCTATCAATCATGGATGAAACAAGCGGATTTCAATCAGCTCAAAGTCCAAGGGATAAAAACCATTGTCATCAAGTTGACAGAGGGGACAACCTATACTAACCCTTATGCCAAAAGTCAGATTTCTATGGCTAAAGCCGCAGGACTCAATGTTGCTGTTTATCACTTCTCAACATTTGGGGTGCATAACACTTCTCAAGCAGCAGCTGATGCCCAAGCTATCGCAGAAGCCAAATATTTTGCTTCTGTAGCTAAAGCTGATGGCCTCCCAAGTAACACAGTCATGATTAATGATGCAGAATATACCTCTGGTGGAGCTCCTTTATTTGATTGGACCATTTCCTCACAGAAATTTGTCAATCAACTGAAAGCCTCTGGATTCTCTAATGGCAAACACTATACCTCAGCCAGTTGGGCTGTGGATTATACAGGATACATGGAGCCCCGTATTCTTGGAGCAAAAAACATGTGGATCGCTCAATATTTGTACGGTAAGCCCTCAGCCTCTAATTTACAAAATACAAAATTTGGAGCATGGCAATACACCAGTCAGATGTATTTCACCAACTTCTCTTCACATCAACCCGTAGATGTATCCATTGATTATAGTAGTTTTTTTACTGGAGCAGCAGTTAATCCTCCCGCTCCATCTGGCTTCATCAATGTTTATCGGCTTTATAACACTAGAAATATGGAGCATCTTTATACAACAAATAAAGTGGAGTCTGACAACCTAACTTCTCTTCCTCACACAGATTGGAGATATGAAGGCATTGCTTGGCAAGCACCTGTATCTTCCTCAACTCCTGTTTATCGTGTCTATAATCCTAAATCGGGAGAACACCTTAATACCAAAGACTCTAATGAAGTTAAGGTCCTTACTTCCAAATACGGTTGGAGAAATGAAGGGACATCCTTCTTCTCAGATACAGCTTCAGGCGCACGGACAGCTTATCGTCTTTTTAACCCTGCTGCTGGTGTGGGAGCTCA
>WREM01000101.1 GCA_009779335.1 Streptococcaceae bacterium
GATATACTTTTTGTCAGCCTTATATTGCTTTACCAGTGCTTTGAAATAAATTTTGCTGGTTTTTCCATTGATTTTCATCGATTGAAATAGCTTTGAAAATAGCCAATAATATCCCCAAGCCAAGTTATAATTAGCCAAAGGCATACTCTCTGGGTAATCCTTTGCGACTCTCTCTAAGACCTTGTGCTGCTCACTGATATTGTCTAACTGTTTAGAATCATAGGATTTTTGTACAGTACTCTTGTCATTTTTAACATAATAATATCCTGCATAGTCTACAGATACAGCTTTTTCAATCTTAGTAAAGTATTGAAAATTAAAAAAATAGTCTTCATAAATCACACCCTCTGTGAAACGAATATCTGTCAGCGTTTCCTTGCGAAAGAGTTTTGTAACAGGGCCAAAATGAAAAGGTTCTTCTGATAGATAAGTATGAACAAGATTTTTATTTCCTTCAAAAACTTGAATTTCTCGACTTTCTATTCCCTGTGAAATTCCTTTTTTCTTACTGTATGAACCCATCATACATGAAGATAAATCTGCTTGATTTTTCATCAAGGCATCATAAAGCACTTGAAGATAGTCAGGCTTCACAAAATCATCACTATCGATAAATGTAATATAATTTCCCTGTGCTTCATCTAATCCTCGATTGCGTGCTGTCCCTTGCCCTTGATTTTCTTGACTGAAAATCTTTAGGCGTTCGTCCTTCTTGGTATATGATTGACAAATTTCTAAGGATTCATCTGTTGAACCATCATTAATAAGTAAGACTTCAAAATCAGAAAAAGTCTGTGCAAGCACAGAATTTAAACAATCAACCAAAAATTTTTCTGTATTATAAACGGGGATAATAATGCTTATTTCAGGCATATTCTTCTTGTCTATCCTATCTTAGCATGGTATAATATTGTTAATTATAACATATTCAAGACTGAGATATTCAGAACAGGAGCATTCATGGTATTTATTATTATTCTTTCAATCATTTGTTGCTTATGGTATTTTCTTAAGTTTTTAGCACATTATTGGAAAAGAGCAAGACAATGGGTAAATAAACTCACACCTTATACAAAATTTATCCATGCTTGGGCATACTCTGCCCCAGCAACTTTTGTTTATACAGCTATATTCACAGTCCTTGCCATTATTCAAAAGACGACATCTACTCGCTTAATCAGCATCATCACCCGGGCAAATTCAACTAACATCACTAAAATGGATCAACAACCTATCTCTGTTCTCTTTAACAGTGCTTTTTGGGTGGCAGATCAAGCTGCAGGACTTGTCATCTATATTTTACTTTTTATTACTTTTGTGGCTTGGGCAGAGAGAAAATACGGTACACCTCGGCTCATCCTCATTGGAATTTCAGGTCATGTGCTCGGTTCTCTTTTGATGATTGCTGTTGAGGTATGGGCAATTAACAACGGACATGCTCCTGCTAGTTTAGCAAATACCACTGATGTAGGGGTTTCTTATGTCTTGGTTGCCTGCTGTTCAGCAGCTATCCTGCTTATGCGACGCTGGTGGTTAGTTTTTGGGATTTTATCCTTCTTGGCGTTTATTATCGGTCCCTTCGTTGTAGGTCGTTCTATATGGAATTTAGGCCATTTCTTTGCAAGTATTACAGGATTCATTATTGCATTTGTCCTTTTGAAGCTCATTCCTTTACGAGAAGTTAGATCTCCTCTTGATGAGTTTCGGCATACTCGTGAATCATGGACACAGTTACTGAAATAATCCAAACACCAATGATAATGGTGTTTATTTTTTGCCCCATCGAAGATAATACACGACCAAATATATAAATAGAAAGTAATAGTGAAAGAAAGTATAAACTAACTAAACTTCTAGTAAGCCATTCTTCAAATAAAATAAAGCTTGCAACCATGCTCAAACATAAAATTAAAAGGGCAAATGTGGAGAAAAAACCATGCAAAAACTCTAAAGGACTATGGAGCATATTTGAATTTTCTTTCCAATTATCGCTAGTTAACGCAGCAATGATTGTAGAAATACCAAATCCAAATAAACCAGAAATAGTCATATTTCTTAATTTGAGAGAAGATGAAAAATGTGAGGCTTTTGATGCCCTCACACTTTTTTCATTCAAAAATAGACCAATCGTTAATAAAATAACAACTGCTCCCCCAACAATATCTGCTCCTATAAATACATCAGAGTAGGGTTGCTGTTCTGCTTGCAAACTACTTAAAAGCTGATTGTGCATTATTGCAGGATTTAACCAATAACCCAAGAGCCAAGCATTGTAAAAAGAAGCTGAGAGAACGGATAGAACAACCAATGTTGATTTTGAATATAATCTATTCATCC
Organism: Streptococcaceae bacterium; assembly: GCA_009779335.1. Lineage (GTDB taxonomy): Bacteria > Bacillota > Bacilli > Lactobacillales > Streptococcaceae > Lactococcus. Next base: position 2,338 of record WREM01000101.1, read on the forward strand.
ATTTTCTCCCTTAGCTCTTCAGAATCTGCTAAAATTTCATCAAAGGATTTCATGAGTGCAGTCAAGTCAATCATTAGACGACCATAGGGAAGAACACCTTGTTCAATGGCAGATATGAGTTCTTCTTTATCTGATGTTATCACGCCGCTTGCTCGTGTTTGTAGCTCTATGGGATTTGTTAAGGCTGTGGAACCTGTTGCTACCACTCTTCCAGAAATTGTCAATTCCCAATTTTCAGCAAATTCAGAATCTAAAGATTTAGCTGTAGGAGCTAATAAAAGCGGGAACTGTGTATAGAAGATAGAATCTTCTTTTTCTTGTTTAATGAGATAAAGATAGAGATCTCTTAAAAGCTGTCCTTTCTTAGCATTGAGAGAGAATGGTAATTTCATGTCATTATAAATATCTCTTAGTTCTTCAAGACTGGTTTGCCCATCGATTTGAACTTTAGATAATTTACTCATCGCTTCATAGAAAGTTTGAGTTAGCCAATTTTCAGTGTCAAATTTATTTTCATAAATAGTGCGACTCATTTTACTGATGAAATTTTTCATCAAATCCATCTGAACTATATAGTCTGTAAACACTGAGAAAGATTTAACTAATAGTGTTGTCTTCCCCTCATGTATCTGCTTTTCAATTTCAAAACCTTTATCAAAACCTTCTACAAGTGCAGACAATAATGGAGCATAGCCATCCACTTCTAGATAGCCCTTTTCACTGAAACTTTGACGAACAGATGCCAATACTTGAGTATATCGTTTCATTTTTTTATAATCAGCAACTGTTTCTTCTGTTGTCTTAATCGCTTTAGATATAATCTGCCATGATTTCACCCGTACGCTCAACTCTCCTGTTTGGGTACGCATGATGCTTCCCTCTACAGAAATCATATCGCCTTGATTAACCAATTTTTTCCAAGCGGGGAAATCTTCTGGACGCTGACGTTCCTTTGCCTCATCATTAATCAAGTCACGTTTGAGCATCAGTTGAATTTTGTCTTGACCTTGGCGTAAGTCAGCAAAGCATAAAGCCCCTTTCCCACGAATACTATCTACCCGACCAACTAAAATATAGTTTTGTTCATCTTCAATTTCTTCTTGATATTGATAATGATTGATAATGTTTTCAAGTGGTGTACTTTCAATTTTTTCAGTCGGATGTGGGGGGATATTTAATTCTTTCAGTTCTTCGAGCTTTTCTATCCGTTCTTTAGGGTAATCAGACAGCCACTCTCCTGCTTTTTCTTGACTATATTTATCTTCATCTGCATGGACTTTATCTATAAATGATTTGTCAAGCCACCATTTTTTCTGTTCAGGGGATGTTGTGCGAATAAAGAAGTCCTTCACACGTGAAACCAAGTCCAATGTAACAAACCCTTCAGCACGTCCTATAGCAATCAAAATTTCAATCGTAGATGCTCCTCGATCATAAGCCAAATATCTTGGTCGCCATTCAGGGAGATAAATATCATTAGACTGATATAAAGATTCTAGCTGATACCATCTTGAAAAGAAGAGTAATATACGCCTTGCAGAACGTTCAAAAGAATTGGCCTGTGCCTGTTCTCCTTTTGCGAATACACTGCGTAATACTGCAAAATTTAGTGAGACTTCTGCAATTCCCAAGTTTTTACATTCTTCTATTAACTGAGCAATCATAAATGTGGTTACACCATTAGCAGAATCAGGATTGCGTCGCATTGTATCTAATGAGATTGCTGTCTCCCCTGCAGGAACGAATGACAAAATTCCTTGTGCTTGACCTTCATTATCAAAGGCTGTCACAATAATCATTTGTCGATCAGTGGCATCTCCAAAGCGGCTGGTTGCCATTGAAAATCCACGTTCAGGGCCATCATTACGCCATTCTTCAGTATAAATAGTTAATTGCTTTAATTCTTCTTCTGGAATTTCTGATTGACGGCGAATAGAGACATGATAGTTCTCACGTTCAACCTTTCGTACCACTTTGGCAACTTCATGAAGACCTGAGTTCTCCAAAGAAAA
>WREM01000102.1 GCA_009779335.1 Streptococcaceae bacterium
TGCAATTGCTCGCATTGCCAAATTAAAGACGAGGGACATGAGCATGAGAAGCAAGGCTAATGACCACAAGGCATTGAGCCCGATTCCCGGTGTGGCATTGGGGATTCCGGGAGTCAATATTGAGGTTAAGGTTGATGCAGGATTGAGCAAACTTGTAGGCATTGCGACAGGACTCGGATTCCCGATAACCATCTGCACAGCTAGGGCTTCACCAAAAGCACGGGCCATCCCAAAGATGACCGCAGTCAAAATCCCCGGTGCTGCAGCTCTCAGGACAATTCTCCAAATTGTTTGCCAGCGTGTTGCTCCAAGACCAAGGGAGGCTTCACGATAATGAGCAGGCACAGCACGCAAGGCATCAACTGTCATAGACGTTACTGTCGGCAAGATCATGATGAATAAGACAATGATCCCAGCCAATAAACTTCCAGAATTTAAGACTTGATTCCCTGAAAGTTTAGCAATCAATGGTAAAAGAACAGTCATCCCAATAAATCCATAGACAACAGACGGAATACCTACCAAAAGTTCAATAACAGGTTGCAAAAGTTTCGCCCCACGTTTTGGTGAGATTTCTGTCATATAAATTCCTGCACCAATGGCAAAAGGAGCAGCAATCAAGGCAGATAATATGGTAACAATCAAAGAACCCGTGAACATTGGCAATGCTCCAACTGCTGCTTTTCCATCTGGTCCTACAGATGTAGGATTCCAACTGGTTCCAAATAAGAAGCTGAATGGATTCACATGATTTTCATAGAATGTTTTTAGCCCATTGTTCGCCACAAAAAGCAAAATCGCAATAACAACAAGTGCAATAATACCGATACAAGTGAACGACAAAATACGACCAAACTTTTCTAGTCGAGAATGTTTTGAACCAGAGACGAGTCTCTCTTTAAGTGTTGAATTTTCCATAATTACCCTAACTTTAATAGATTTTTATTGCTCCATATATCATCTCTATGATACCACAAAACAACCCTAAAATACAAAACAGCAAGCAGAGAACCACTTACTGTCATAACTTCATAAATACTTCTTTAATTATTTTTTAGTAATATTTCCTGCTGCATCACGTTCAACTTTCATATCATTCGTTGAGATGTATCCCATTTTTTTGATATTTGTTGAATCTTTTGCAACATAACTGATGAATGATTTTGCTGTGTCTGTTGCTTTATCTTTGTTTGTGTACATATGTTCGTAAGACCATACTTTGTATGTGTTAGTTTCTACATTGGCATCTGTTGGTGCCACACCATCGATAGATACTGATTTAACTCCAGAAGCTCCATTCAAACCTGAGAAAGCAAGATATGAAATGGCACCTTTAGTTTGTCCAACAGCTGTTACAACACCGTTTGTTGCATCTTGTGTAGTTGCAGTTTTTTCAGTTGCTCCGTTAAGTGCGAGTTTATCAAAGTTAACACGAGTTCCTGAACCTTCAGTACGTCCAATAACAACGATAGCTTCATCAGAACCACCTACTTGTTTCCAGTTGGTTACTTTTCCTGTGAAGATATCAACGAGTTGTTGAGTCGTCAAGTTTGATACACCGTTACTCGCATTTACAACTGCCGCAAATCCAACTACTGCTACTTTATTATCATTCAATTTAGAAGCATCAATTCCTGATTTTTGTTCAGCGAAAATGTCTGAGTTCCCGATATCTGCTGTTCCGTTAGAAACTGCAGTCAATCCTGCACCAGAACCTCCACCTTGAACAGTGACTTGTGCATTAGGGTTATCATTTGTAAATCCGTTAACGGCTGCTTGAGCCAAAGGTTGCAAAGCAGTTGATCCTACAACGTTTACCTTTCCTGAAGTACCAGAGGCGTTATTTCCTCCACAAGCTGCCAATGTGATGAGAGCTGTACCAGCGATGAGTCCAGCAAGAACTTTGTTTTTCATTTTCATTAAATGAAACTCCTTATTTTTATTTTGTTTTTATTTATAGACAAAACTTGCCTACAAAAATAGTATAGCACAAAAAATCAGGAGAAATGTAAACAGTTTGTAAATATTTGGTAAATAGAATGTAAATGGAAAAGAAAATCAGGAAAAACCTGATTTATCTGTTATATTCTTTGAGGGTACGAGCTACATCTCGGTTTTGTTCCTTGCGTTTCAATGTTTCACGCTTATCATACTCTTTCTTCCCATGTGCCAGTCCCATTAAAACCTTAGCAAATCCATTCTTCAGATATACTTTAAGTGGAATGAAAGTTACTCCTGATTCCTTAAGTTCTCGCTCAATTTGTTTGATTTGTTTTTTATGAAGGAGAAGCTTACGGCTTCTTACTTCATCGTGGTTATAAATGTTCCCTTGTTCATAGAGAGAAATATGAACATTAGAAAGCCATACTTCTCCATTATTGACTCGGGCAAAGCCGTCTTTGAGCTGGATACGAGAAGCACGGATGGATTTAATTTCTGTCCCTGTCAGCACAATACCTGCTTCATAGGTTTCAAATATAAGATAATCATGTCTGGCTTTTTTATTTTGAGCCAAAGGTTTGTCTTCAATTTTTTTAGCCATTATGATTCCTCCTATTTTTTTATCCTTTTATCTTGTCTGGAATATTTTCTAGCAGTGTTTTGATTCCTGATGGATTAGAACCTCCAGCCATTGCCATGTCAGGTTTTCCACCTCCACGACCATCAATGAACCCTGCTAATTCTTTAACTAAATCTCCTGCTTTTTTATCCGCAGATTTGCTTGCTACAAGAAGGCTGACCTTCTCCTCAATCTTAGCCACAAGTACGAGTATATCTGAAACATCTTTTTGTTTCCATATATCTGCGAGGTTACGTAATCCATTTGCATCCGAAACTTGCACTTCAGTTGCAATGTATGTGAGACTTTCAATTTCTTTGACATCAGAGAAAATCTCTCCTGATTGAGCCTGTGCCATTTTTGCATTTAGGCTTTCAAGCTCTTTCTGATTTTCTTTCAATTCCTCTTGTAGTGCCATAACCTTAGATAAAATTTGTGAGCTTTGAGGGGCTTTCACTTGCTCAGCGATTTCATCAAGTATATTCTCAGAGTCCTTAAAGCTTTCATAAGCCTTTTGACCTGTTAGTGCAGTAATACGACGAACCCCTGATCCTATCCCTTCTTCTTTAATGATTTTGAAGAGGCCGATTTCACTGGTATTAGAAACGTGCGTTCCTCCACAAAGTTCAACAGAATAATCTCCTATTTTCACTAGACGGACAACTTTTCCATATTTCTCACCAAAGAGGGCTGCAGCTCCCATTTCCTTTGCTGTATCTACATCAGTTTCAATCGTTTCGACAGTTAAAGCTTGCCAGATTTTTTGGTTAATTTGCTCTTCAAGGGCTGTTTGCTCTTCTTTACTTACAGGTGCAAAATGTGTGAAATCAAAACGTAGGAAATCTACCTCGTTGAGTGAACCTGCTTGCAAGGCGTGTTCTCCTAGGATATTGTGCAAGGCAGCATGAAGCAAGTGAGTTGCTGTATGATTTTTGACAATTCCATTGCGACGTTCTTGATCAATCTCAAGCTTGTAACTGTCTCCAACTGCTAAAGTAGATAAAATCTCTACCGAATGCAAATTCTGCCCATTAGGGGCGTGTTGTACATCAACAACATTGGCAACCACTTCTCCTGCACTGTTTTTGATGACCCCATGATCTGCGACTTGCCCCCCCATTTCAGCATAGAAAGGCGTTTCATCAAAGATAAGTAATGCTTGACCAGTCGCTGTCTCTACTTTTTCATCATTAACTACTGCAGCAATGAGCTTAGATTGACTTTCCTTATCTTCATAAAGGAAAACTGACTGGTCTTTAATGGATTGCAAGGTTTCACTTTGTGTACCCATTGAACCGCCTTTAACTGCGGCAGCACGAGCACGCTCTTGTTGTTCTTTCATGGCAGCTTGAAAACCATCATGGTCAATCTTGAACCCTTTATCTTCAGCCAACTCCTCTGTTAATTCAACTGGGAATCCATAGGTGTCATAAAGACGGAAAATGTCTTGCCCAGCAAGTCTATTTTTTCCTTCTGATTTCAAGCCCTCTAGTAATTCATCTAAAAGTTTAGAACCGCCATCAATCGTACGACCAAAAGCTTCTTCTTCACGATCAATAATCTGCTTGATAAAGTCTTGTTTTTCAAGAATTTCTGGATAATAAGATTCCATAACCTTACCAACAACAGGTACAAGCCCTGAAAGAAATTTTCCTTCTATTCCTAACTTCTTACCATGCATGACTGCACGACGAAGGAGACGACGGAGAACATAACCACGTCCCTCATTTCCTGGCAGGGCACCATCTCCA
>WREM01000103.1 GCA_009779335.1 Streptococcaceae bacterium
ACTAGAGACTGAGGCTTATAAATATTTACCTGACTTACAAGCAGATGCACTTGAAAAATTATTATCAAATATCACAGATGACTTTATCTTTCAAACGTCTGAACAAGCTTGGGCAACCTTACTTATAGGTTATGAAAAGATAAACGTCAAGAGTTTTCTGAAGAAATGGAAAGTATCCAATGATTTCATGAAAACTGTCTCTGAATTAGTTCAAGCCTATCATCTTTCTGAATGGGATTTATCTGCTTTGTATCGATTTGGGAAAGCAAACTTGGAACTCGTAGAACATCTGAAAGTTGCTCAAGGAAAAAATATCGATTCAGACTTGTTAGATAGATTGGACGAAGAACTCCAAATTCATGATAAATCTGAGATTGTCGTATCTGGGAATGCTCTCATTCAAGAACTAAATATAAAAGCAGGTCCACAACTGGGACAAATTCTTAAATCTATTGAAGAAAATATAGTTGAAAATAAATTAAATAATGATAAAAATGAAATTTTTGATTTTGTGAGAAGCAAATTTGAAAATCTATAATATGTAAAATAACGATAGAAAGGGGAGGGTGATGGCAAATTTCACTGTAGAAAACTTGACGAAGACTTTGGGCGATCAGACTGTTTTTGACAGGCTTTCTTTTATCATTCATTCAGGTGATCGTATCGGTCTGCTCGGAGTTAATGGGACAGGCAAGACCACCTTATTGAATGTCTTGTCGGGTATTTCAGGCTACGATGGGGATACTCACCCTTTTGACCGTCCACAAGACTATAAGATTACCTATCTGATGCAGGAGCCAGACTTTGATGATAAAGCCACTATATTGGATACTGTCCTTGACGATTCACTCCCCCAGATGAAAGCCATCAAGGAGTACGAAAAAGCTCTTACAGATGATTTGAGTAAGTTGGATAAGGCACAGGCACAGATGGACGCACTCAATGCTTGGCAAGTAGAAGCAGATGTGAAAACTGTACTGACCAAGCTCAATCTCCCCGATTCATCAACTGTTATCAATCAACTCTCAGGAGGGCAAAAACGCCGTGTGCAGTTGGCACAAGCATTGGTCAATGATTCAGATTTGCTTTTATTAGATGAACCGACTAACCACTTGGATGTAGAGACGATTGTATGGTTACAGAATTACTTGAAAAACAGCAAACGAACAGTGCTTTTCGTGACGCATGATCGTTATTTTTTGGATAATGTAGCCACTCGTATTTTTGAATTAGATAAATCAAAGCTGAAAGAATATCAGGGAAATTATCAGGATTATCTGGCTAAACGAGCAGAAGATGAAGAAATTGAGATTGCCTCAGTCCACAAAGCCAAACAACTTTATAAATCAGAATTAATCTGGATTCGCAAATCTCCACAAGCACGAGCAACCAAGCAAGAAGCTCGTATTCAACGTTTTGAAGAACTTAAAAATTCAATGCAGACAGATAAAGATTTAGGCAATACTGAAATCAACATTGCAAGTCAGAGATTAGGTAAGAAAGTCATTGCCTTTGAAAATGCAGGTTTTAGCTATTCTGATAAATCTATCTTTTCAGATTTCAATCTATTGGTGCAGGGACATTCACGCATAGGGATAGTAGGAGATAATGGAGCAGGAAAATCCACGCTTCTCAATATTATCAATGGTGAGTTATCCCTCCAATCAGGCAGGCTTGATATTGGAGAAACGGTTAATATCGGCTATTTCTCACAGGATATTCGAGGATTAGATGAAGAGAAGAGAGTGATTAACTTCTTAGAAGAAGTGGCATCCGCTGCTCATAATAAGTCAGGAGAGAATATCTCTATCGTCAATCTCCTCGAGCAATTTCTCTTTCCACGCTCTACACACGGTGTACAGATAGCAAAGCTCTCAGGTGGAGAGAAGAAGCGACTTTACCTGCTTAAGATACTCCTCGCTCAGCCCAATGTTCTCCTTTTGGATGAGCCGACCAATGACCTCGACATTGCTACGCTGACCGTTCTTGAAGACTTCCTCTCTACATTTGCAGGGGCGGTCGTCACAGTATCTCACGACAGATATTTTCAAGATAAGGTTTCTAATGAACTTTTAGTCTTTGAGAATGGAAGAATTGAGCATTATTTCGCCTCATATTCTGATTATTTAACCGTAAAATCAAAGGAAGAAAATTCAGGAAAAGCTGAGAAGCAAAATCAGCCTACTAGTAAAGTAAAAACAGATAAAGTCCGAATGACCTACCAAGAAAAACAAGAGTGGGCGACCATTGAATCCGACATCGACCAACTAGAAAATCGTATCGAAAAAATTGATACCGAAATGAACGACAATGGCTCTGATTCAGGAAAATTGGCAGAATTGCAGAGAGAGTTGGATGAGATAACTCATCAGTTGGAAGAAAAATATGAACGATGGGAATATTTAGGGGAGAGGGGATAGAAAGGACAATCAAATGACAAAATCAGATCAAATTTTCAAAGCAAACATCAAAAACATCTTAGACAATGGCGTCATGTCAGAAAACGCACGTCCCACATACAAGGACGGAAAAACGGCTAATAGCAAGTACATCACAGGAGCTTTTGCGGAGTATGATCTCAGCAAGGGAGAGTTTCCTATTACCACGCTTCGCCCTATTCCTATCAAGTCTGCCATCAAGGAGCTGCTCTGGATTTATCAAGATCAGACGGGGGATTTGTCTGTGCTTAAGGATAAGTACAACGTTCATTATTGGGATGACTGGGTGATTGATGACGGAACCATTGGGCAACGCTATGGAGCGACAGTTAAGAAGCATAATATTATCGGTAAGTTATTAGATGGATTGGAGAAAAATCCGTGGAATCGTCGTAATATTATCAATCTTTGGCAATATGAAGACTTTGAAGAGACAGATGGGCTGTTGCCTTGTGCCTTTCAGACCATGTTTGATGTGCGTCGTGAGGCAGACGGGCAAATTTATTTGGATGCGACACTCATTCAGCGTTCTAATGATATGCTAGTGGCTCACCATATCAACGCCATGCAGTATGTGGCGTTGCAACTGATGATTGCCAAGCACTTCTCATGGAAAGTGGGTAAATTCTTCTATTTTGTCAATAATCTGCACATCTATGACAATCAATATGAGCAAGCCAATGAATTGCTTACCCGTAAAGGAACAGATTGTCAGCCTAAACTCATTCTCAACGTACCTGACGGGACTGATTTCTTTGACATAAAGGCAGAAGACTTTGAGTTAGTAGATTATGAATCGGTCAAACCTCAACTCAAATTTGACTTAGCGGTATAGTCAAGAGAAGCTATACTTTATGATAAAATAATACCAATACTATATTTGGAGAAATCAAGATGAAAGAAAACGAACTCATACATTCAGGGCTTTCTGAGAGTCAAGTACAGGATAGAGTGTTGAGAGGGCAAGTCAATAAATCCAGTAATCCGTCGTCAAAATCTTACGGTCAGATTCTTTCTCAGCATATTTTTACCTTCTTTAACTTGGTCAATGTCATTCTTTTTATCCTTGTCCTAGCGGTTGGTTCACACAAGAATTCTCTTTTCATTGTAGTTATTGTAGTGAATACAGTCATCGGACTTTATCAGGAAATTAAAGCCAAGCGATTATTGGATAAACTTTCGCTCCTCACTTCTAGTAAAGTTAAAACCTATCGAGCCAATCGATTAGTGGATTTAGAGATTGAAGATTTGGTTATGGATGACATCATCCTGCTCTCTACTGGGAATCAAATTCCGTGTGATGCTCATGTCATTGAGGGTTCTATAGAAGCCAATGAAGCTCTATTGACAGGAGAGGCTGATACCATCGCTAAAGTTGAAGGTGACGAACTTTTTTCTGGAAGTTTCGTAACCAGTGGACAAGCTCTTGCACAGGTTATTCATGTAGGAGATGAGAATTATATTCAAAAGTTAGCCCTAGAAGCTAAACAAATCAAAAAGCAAGACAGACTCTTGCAAGACAGTCTTAATCAAGTCATACATATTGTTTCTTATTTTATGTTGCCTTTAGGTATCTTGCTCTTCCTTAAGGAATTCTATATCGGACATATGGCATTGCAACAAGCAGTAGTATCTACTGTGGCTGCTGTCATTGGAATGTTCCCACAAGGATTGGTACTATTAACAAGTGCTGCACTGACACTAGGAGTGATTCAGTTGGCTCGACAGAATGTGTTGGTTCAAGAACTCCATGTCGTTGATTCACTGGCTCGTGTGGATGTCCTGTGTTTGGATAAGACAGGGACATTGACAGAAGGAAA
>WREM01000104.1 GCA_009779335.1 Streptococcaceae bacterium
TTGATACAATTAAATAATGAATAAACAACCTACAGCACTTTATATTCATATTCCTTTTTGCTCTCATATTTGTCATTATTGTGATTTTTCAAAAGTTCTTATTGAAGGACAACCTGTAGATGACTATATTAATACAATAATTGATGAGTTAAAGAGTCAAAAAATTGAAAAAGTGAAAACAGTATATATTGGTGGAGGTACACCAACTGCTCTTTCAATAAAGCAACTCGAAAAATTATTAAATTTTTTAGATAATCAACTTGATACAGAAATGATAGAAGAATTTACAATCGAAGCTAACCCGAGCGATTTATCAGATGAAATGATTATTCTGCTCAAAGAATCTTCCGTCAACCGTATTTCTTTGGGTGTGCAGACCTTTAATAATGAATTATTAAATAAAATTGGGCGAACACATACAGAAGAAGAAGTTTATAAAGTAATAAAAAAACTCAAAGAAGCTGAATTTGATAATATTACTATTGATCTCATTTATGGCTTACCTCTGCAAACAATGGAGATGGTAAAGGAAGATATAGATAAGTTATTGGCTTTAGATTTGCCACATGTCGCCTTATATAGTCTTATCTTGGAAGACCATACTCTTTTTATGAATCAACAAAGAAGAGGTCTTTTAAAGCTTCCTTCTGATGATAAAAATGCAGACATGTATGAGTATATTCTTGACCGATTGAATCAGGCTAATTATGATCATTATGAGATTTCAAATTTCTCTAAAAAGGGATATGAAAGCAAGCATAATTTGACCTATTGGGATAATGCAGAATACTATGGTATAGGAGCTGGAGCATCAGGATATGTTGATGGGGTGCGATATAAAAACTATGGCCCTATTCATCATTATCTCCAAGAGAATAACAAACGTGTTTATGAAGAAAGATTAGATCAAAAACAGCAAATAGAAGAAGAGATGTTCTTGGGACTACGCAAGAAAAAAGGGGTATCCTTTCCAAACTTTCAGAAAAAGTTTGGTGTTAATATCACGGAAATTTATGGAGAGGTTATAGAAGAATTAGTTCAACAAGGATTAATTGAAAACATCAATAATAGTATTCACTTGACTGAAAAAGGATTTATGTTAGGAAATGAAGTATTTCAAGCTTTTTTATTAGATGATTAACCATTTGCATTTCGAGGTTTGAAATTAATTATTTTTTGTTATAATAGTTACTAATGAATTCGATTATGAAAAGAAAAATTGGAATTGTAAACACTAGCCTCTTCGCTCTTGCAATGATTGCCTTACTTTGTTTGATTTTTGGAGGATTGAGAAATAAACCCCTCACAGAACCAGGAGCCTCAACAAATACAATCATCAAAAATACATCTTTAACATCTGGGAATGTAGATTTAAGTAAGTTTGTTATCGATGTATCAGCATGGCAACGCCCATCTGATATTGATTACAATACATTGAGTCAAAACATTATTGGTGCTATTGTCCGAGTACAGGCAGGTAAAGTGGCAAAAGCTGATTCTGCCTCAACAAGTAGCGGGGAAGATACAGCTTATAAACAGCACATTCAAGAGTTTCAAGCAAGAAATATTCCTGTAGCTGTATATGCCTATGTTAATGGAGATAGTGTAGATGAAATGAAACAGCAGGCGAAAGATTTTTACGCACGCTCTAATCCCTATCATCCAACCTATTATTGGCTAGATGTAGAAGAAGACCATATGTCTGATCTTAATGCAGGTATTGACGCTTACAGAAATGAACTAGAGTCCTTGGGTGTGAAAAATATCGGAATCTACGCACAAGATTGGTTCATCACAGCTAATAATATCGATGTCAGTAAATTCTCTGCTGTTTGGATGGCTGCTTATGGACCGAATGACAGTGGAAATTTAGACGCTTATCCTAATACAAGTATACCTTATGATCTACATCAATTCACCAGTCATGGATGGAGATCGGGATACAGTGGTTATTTGGATCTTAATATCATTAAGACACAAAAAGAATACAATAAATTATTTTTAAATAAGGGCTAACCCTTATTTTTCATTTCTCTTAAATTTTGATAAAATAAAGGAAAAGGTAGGGTTGATGTTATGGGGAAAAAATATAAAAAAACTTATTCAGTTCCATTTTATGAGAGCAGTGCCAATAAAAGCATGAAACTCTCCCAAGTTTTAGCTGTTGCATTACAGGCTTCTGGGGAACAATCTACAAATTTAGGAATGAGTGATGATTGGTTAGCCGAAAAATATAATTGCTTTTGGGCCATTATTTCATACGACATTACTATTCACAGATTACCCAAATTCTTGGAAAAGATAGAGATTATTACTGAGGCAAAATCTTATAATAAATTCTTCTGCTATCGGCAGTTCACATTTCTTTCTGAGGATGGAACTCCTCTTGTTGAGATGAATACAACGTGGATTATCATGAATAAAGAAAATAGAAAAGTAGAGCGTGTACAGGATGATATTGTTGCCCCTTATGAATCTGAAAAAACAACCAAAATCATTCGCCCCTATAAATTTAAGAAATTAGAAAATACTCAACAACAAAAATATCAAGTGACTTTTTCAGATTTAGATATGAATGGTCATGTGAATAATGCTAAATATCTGGAATGGGTAATCGATCAACTTGGACATGACTTTCTCATGACTCATGAGCCTGAAAGCATTCATATCAATTATCATCATGAGATTTTGCCCGAGAGCATCATCATCATATTTACTGAGAAAAATGATAACATCAGTTACCATACCATTAATGAACGTGATGTAGAAATAGAAATAGAATGGAAAAAAATATAAATGTCTAAAAAATATAAAGGATATCTCATTGATCTTGATGGGACAATTTATCTAGGAAGTCAAAGAATCCCTGCGGGAGAAAATTTCATTCATCGGCTACAAGAAAAGAACATTCCCTATCTCTTTCTAACCAATAATACGACCAAACCTCCACGGGTGGTACAGAAAACATTGGCAGAAAAATACAACATCAATACTTCGCTAGATAGTATATACACAGCTTCCTTAGCGACCATTGATTACATGAATGATTTAGGATTAGAAAAAACGGTCTACATCATTGGTGAAGATGGATTGAAAGAAGCAATCTATGAGGCAGGTTATAAAAAAGATAGAGTAAATCCCGCTTATGTTGTAGTTGGAATGGATACAGATCTGACTTATGAAATGCTTGCACTTGCAACACTTGCAATACACAAGGGAGCAACATTCATTGGGACTAATCCTGATTTGAATCTTCCAAGCGAGCGAGGAATGCTCCCTGGGGCAGGTTCATTGATAAAACTAGTAGAGACAGCGACACGAGTAAAACCCATTATCATTGGGAAACCTGAATCTATCATTGCAGAAAAAGCAGTTCAAAGAATAGGTCTTCATAAAGAAGATTTGCTCATGGTAGGGGACAATTATCTGACTGATATTCGTACAGGAATTGATAATGGAATTGATAGCTTGCTTGTAACCACAGGCTTCACGAAAGCAGAGGAAGTTGCTGAACTACCTATCGCACCAACTCACGTTGTTTCAAGTTTAGATGAGTGGGAAGTATGATTAAATTCCGTCTGCTATTTGGAGCCACTCTCTTATGGATTTTAGTTTTTTCTATCCTTGTGACAATATTACTGGCTGTTCCTCTTTTCTATTTAGAGATAGGCTGGGAACATTTGTCCTCTGTTACAGGATTATCTTCTCAGACAATTCAGCATAACTTTAATACATTGATGGTTTACCTGCTTGATCCATTTGTAACACACTTACAAATGCCAGATTTTCCTTCATCAGCTTCCGGGCTGGAGCATTTCAAGGAAGTCAAACATCTCTTTATGTTTGTCATGGCATTAGTTATCGTCTTATCTCCACTAGCTGTGCAATTTATCCGAAAAAAATATATTCAATATTTTCGCAGAGGATTGCAATTTTTTATGCTGGCTCCTGTTATTTTGGGAATAGTTGCCATATTTATCGGATTTGATCAGTTTTTCATTTTCTTCCATGAAATATTATTTGCAAATAGTAATTGGTTATTTGACCCTCTTACAGACCCTATCATCAACGTTTTACCTGAATCCTATTTTATGATTATATTTATTATCTTTTTTGTTATTTTTGAAATTTTATCTTATAGTTTTTATCGGCAGACAAAAAATGATTAAGAATTTTTGTATATGGAATAGAAA
>WREM01000105.1 GCA_009779335.1 Streptococcaceae bacterium
TCAGCCTTCACATCAAGCATATCAACCGTTTCATTCAAGAGGACCGTATCATGCTTAAATTCAATCCCCATTGCCTCTACCCCCTTAAATGATATTCCTCTATTATACCATTTTTCACATCAATATGAAATCCTATGAAAAAAGTGTAAACTTATCGTTTACACTTTCTATTCTCTACATCATCCCATCTTACGCCGTTTATAAATTTTTTGAGCAAGTCCGAATAGGATTTTATTGACAGGTAAATCAAATTCTCCCACATATTCTTCTATGCGTGGCAAGAAGTGTTTCTTGAATTTGAGAAGACCGTCTGACTCAGAAAGTGAGTTTTCAAGCCCCCCCATATTGAGTGTCCTAGCTCCTATCTCAAAGGTATGATTAATAGTCTCAAGCCATGCCATATAAGACGGGTAATACTTTTGAAAATCCGTATCTGTCCCTGCATAGAGCGTTTCAGCCGCTCCAAAGGCATTGATGGTCAATGTCCCTGCGACAGGAATGAGATTACCGTGTTGAGCAGTAATTTCACCTAATTGTTCTTTGTTTTTCTCTAAACGCTCCAACTCTTCTGCCAAAGCTTTAGCTCGTTTTTCATGTTTGGTTTGGTGTTGGTTAGACTTGATTTTCTCAATTTCTAACTCTGTTTCTTGAAGCAGTTGACCCATATCATATTCTATTAAGGTAATAAAGGCATCTGAACCATAAATATCCAATAGTTTTCTATAATAATCTGCATCACGAAGACTGACTTGTTTTCTGGCCTCTGTTTTTTTCATAAGTTCTGCAAATACAGGAACTAATTCTTTTCCACCATAAGTAACCTTGGGATATGAATTTCGACCTTTACGGATGAATTGTTTGGTTTTTTTATCTAATTTTTCTTCTGAAAAATCTTCCTTGTAGATAATCCCATTATAACGAGGTTGTATGGTCTCTTTCATGTGAGCAGTTAAGCCTGAATATTTAACTCCAAATGATGCCAATACATCCACCACTTGTTGCCCTCCCTCAGCATGAATGGCGGGGTCAAATTTGACAAAAAGGGCTTTCTTACTCTTTCCATACTTCTTAAGCTCAGAAAGGACAAACTCGACTAATTCTCTATCTCCATAATCCATACAAATCCCTCGTGGAATATAGAGCATGGTAAATCCTGCAGGCAGAGGACGGATAAGAACAGACAATGAGGCAACAAGTTGTTCATTCCTATAAAATCCAATGATTTCTGAATCCCAAGAATCCTTGACCTGAGCCCACTTGCTTGTCTGCAAGAGTGTTACCAAAGGTTGAGATTCTATAAATTCATCATGTATCTGGGCATCAAGCCCAATTTCTACTCTTAACATTATTTTCGTCCTGTAATTTTTTTGATTAATTGAATGCTTTTTGCTTTTAAAGGTTTAGGGTAATAAATAAATTCTCCGATTTTTTGAGTAATGTATCCTCCAAAATTTTGCTTGAATTTAAGCACACCATCTGACCCGTCAAATTTTCCAGATATACCATAGAAGTTATAAGTATTCATTCCGTATTCTATTGCCTGTAAGATGGCTTTGTGTTGCATGAGAAAAGGCCCTCCCAGTTTCCCATAAGCTCCATCTGATCCCCCATATAAATAAAGATACTCCTTGTTAACTTGGATAAACACTCCTGCTGCAATAGCAACATCTCCTGAGTAAGTGATTAAAAACTCAATTTTATTTGAAAATTTTTCATACATGGCTTGATAGTAGTTCAAATCTTTCGTTGCAAAATTTCTTTTATTTCCTGTATTTTTTATCAATCGCTCTACTTGATCAAGCTCATTAAATTCTGCAATCTTTACATATATTTCATTTTTAACAGCTTTTTTGATGTTGCGTTTGGCATTAGAATTATAGGTTTTGAGCAATTCCTCTTCATTTGAAACATCTGATATGTCTTTGATATATTGCCATTCAGCCACTGCATCTTGCTCATCATAACCCACATGACGTCCTTTGTACCGGAAGTCGAGGTTGGTCATATTTTCAATAAATTGGGCGTTCTCTTTAGAAGTCTTCTCCCCTTTGCTATCAAAGGTCAGATAATTGACAGAAGGGCGTACAGCTAATTCCAAAGCTTGATTTTGTCTTGCAAATTCCTTTAAATTCTCTATAAAAAATTCATAAACAGATTCTTCAAAATCATTTTCAAAAAATGGACCAAAATTCATTTCCATCTTTAACCCACCAAAAACAGAAAGAGAAGTAACTAAACCTGCCGCTTTAATGTCCTGATCTTTCTTTACTGCAAAAAGCATGACTTGATACCCACGCTCTTGTAGAAATTCTGTCATTGGGCCAGTCTGCAGAAAAGACACAGTGTGCTTTTCAGCAAAATTTGAAAATTCATCTTTTGAAAGTTGAACGAATTCCATAGCTCTCCTTAAATTATCTTCCCATCATTTTTTTTACTAAACTTAGCATTTTAGCTTTCATCGGTTTTGGATAATAAGTGAAGTATCCCACCTTATGTGCCACATATCCTGCAAAGTTTTGCTTGAAATGCAAGACACCATCTGTCCCATCAAATTTCCCTTCTACTCCAAAGAAATTGTAAGTCGGAACATGGTTATTCATCGTCTTGAGCATGACATAATGTTGAATAGCAAACGGTGCATAGAGTTTCTTAAAGGCTTCATATGAACCTGAAAAAAGGTAAATGGTTTCTGCAGAGCCATAAATGAACAGTGATCCAGCAAGGACAATATCTCCTGAACCGTATTGTGCAAGCATTTCTTCTGCTTCTACTTGTCTAATCTTTTGAGTCTCTAGCTGGCTCTCTAACTCTTTACGCTTGCCTTCTTTTTTGGTTTTTTCAATCTGTTCATCGAGCTTGGCAATCTGTGCTGCAATGGCTTCTTTGTAATCTGAGAAATTAATTTCCGCCACTAGAAATTCTGCCCTATCTCCAAAAGCTTGATAAAGGCTTTGATAATAAGGCAAATCATGATCATTATAGCCACGACGTTCTGATGTTTCTGACGTGATTTTCTTGAATTTATCTAACTCTTCATAGGCGAGTGGACGCACTCGAATCCCAAATTGTTGGGTTTTCTTAAGAGAATACTGTCCATCCTTTGTATAAGATTTTGTCAAAGCTTTTTCATCCGCAAGAGCAGATAAATCCTTCAAGTAGTGCCATGTGGATTCTCCACGCTTATTATAACCTACTTCAAGACCTGAAAAGTTATAGCCTAATTTTTCCATCATACTGATGAAGTCAGTATTCTCTTCTGAAATAGGTTCTCCGTTACTTTCAAAGGTCTGATAATCCACATTGGGAATGGCAAGAAGTTCCAAAGCTTCATGTGTCTTAGCATATTCAGTAAGACCTCTGTAGAAAGCTTCTTCAACTTCCCTATCATATTCTTTATAAACAGGCCCATACTGTAATTCAAAATGCTTCCCACCTGTCATAGTTTTTCCTGTTAAAAGTCCTGCCATTTGGATTTCTTCATTGTTTTTTACTGCAAGAAAAACAACTTCCCAGCCATTAGCAACAAGCAACTCTGCCATTTGATTGGTCTGCAAGAAACTTCCGAGCCTCACGGATTGATTAAAAACTTCAAACTCTTCTTTTTTTATTTCAATAAATTTCATCTCTACCAATTTTCTTTCAAAAATCTTCTTATTCCCTTTAGTATATCAAAAAAGCCTGAAAAAATCAGTCTTTTTTTCTAAATAAAAGTGTTGCTTTGTCTTTTGCTAGTTCATCCTTGGGCAAGATTCCAATGAGTATAATTGTTATCACAAGAACAAAGAGTATGAGAAACACTAGAAAATTAGCCAAAGTGAAATTATGGATACCATAACTGGCTTGATTAACGTGATTAATCGCTGATTTTAATAATAATGCCAAAGTGAGCAAAGCAATTAACAATAAACTTGCAAATTCCGTGAGTCCCACCTGTCTCCATCTTCTAAAATGTTGAGCTAACTGGGGAACAAAAGCACCTAGAATAAACACAATTAATAAGACGAGAACGAGCAAACTTCCAAGAGGTCTTCCACCAAATAGTAGCCCCTCTATAAATCTTGAAAGAGCTAGAAA
>WREM01000106.1 GCA_009779335.1 Streptococcaceae bacterium
ATTCATCAGATAATCTAAGCACACGACCTGTTCCTTCTTTTTCCAATTTCTCAACACCAGAAATCCCAAGAAGTTCCTCATCAGAAATGGGGCTCTCAAGGTATATTTTAGTTCGTCCAAAGGACTCACGAATGCCTTGTACTGAACCTTGCAAGACAGTCTTTCCTGCTTTGAGCATGGTCAAATTATCACTTAACAACTCCACACCACTCATATTATGACTGGAGAAAATAATGGCAGCTCCTTGATTCTTAAGTCGTCGTATTTCATTCATGAGAATCTCTGTATTGACTGGATCAAGACCTGTAAAGGGTTCATCTAAAATAAGAAATTCAGGCTCATGTATAAGCGTTGCAATGAATTGAATCTTTTGTGCATTCCCTTTTGAGAGGGTCTGAATCTTGTCTGTAACTTTTCCAACAACTTCAAGACGTTCCATCCAGTCGTGCAATTTGATTTTGGCATCTGCACGACTCATCCCATGAAGCTCAGCAAAATAAAGAATCTGATCTTCCACACTCATCTTTTGATAAAGTCCACGCTCCTCGGGCAAAAAACCAATATGTTTTTTGATTTCTTGATCTATGGGTTTCCCTTGCCATGTTACTGTACCTTGATTGGCTTCTATAAAATCAAGAATAATACGAAAGGCTGTTGTCTTTCCTGCACCATTCTGCCCAATCAATCCCATTACCTGTCCCTCTTCAACTGTCATAGACAAGTCTTCCAGAGCTATCTTATCACCAAATTTTTTAGTGACATTTAACATTTCTAGTGTCATAAAATCTCCTCATTTGTTATTCATTTCATTATAACTCTTTTGAGAGAGATAAGAAAACAAAAAATCAACCTTACGGTTGATTTTTAATATTCAGGTTTATCTAATCCTCTGAGTAATTCATCAATTTTTGAACCATATTCTATGGATTCATCTTTTGCAAATTTAAGTTCAGGGATTTTATAGATGGTCATCCGATGAGCCAATTCACGTTTGATTAGCCCTGTCGCTTTATCCAAGCCTTGTTGAGCCTTCTGATTATCAGAGGCAAGATTAGAAATCAAGCTGTAATATACCGTTGCTTTACTTAAATCTCCTGTCAACTGAATATCTGTAATGTTGACCTCTTGAACACGTGGATCACGCACCTTATGACGTAGAATATCATTAATTTCACGTTGAATTTCCACTGCTACACGATCACTACGAAATGAATTTGCCATGATTATCTCCTTTTCTCTTGAGAAATATTAGCGTTTTATTTCTACCATTTGATAGATTTCAAGGGTATCATCCACAGCAATATCATTGTAATCTTCAAGCATGAGTCCACCTTCTTGAGCATTCCCTACTTCTTTGACATCATCTTTGAAGTGTTTAAGACTAGCAATGGCTCCGTCAAAGATGACGACACCTTCACGAATGACACGAGCTGAAGCATCACGTAAGACTTTCCCATTTGTAACCATGAACCCTGCGATAGTTCCCACTTTAGAAACTTCAAAGGTTTCACGCACAATCGCTTCTCCGACAATCTCTTCTTTGAATTCAGGATCAAGCATCCCTTTCATGGCCGTTTCAACTTCTTCAATCACTTTATAAATGATATTGTGTAGGCGAATATCTACTTCTTCATGAGCAGCTTGCTCACGTGCCAATCCAGTAGGACGAACATTGAATCCGATAATGATAGAGTTTGACGCTGTTGCCAAAGCCACATCTGACTCTGAAATGGCACCAACTGCTGAATGGACAATATCAACTTTGACACCTTCCACTTCAATTTTTTGAAGGGAAGCAGACAAAGCTTCTGCCGTTCCTTGTACATCTGCTTTGATGATAACATTAACGGTCTTGACTTGACCTTCTTTAAGCGTATCAAAGAGATTATCAAGAGAGACACGTTGAGTCGTTTGACGACGAACCAGTTGTGAACGTTGTGCACGTTCTTCCCCTGCGGCACGAGCTGTCTTTTCATCTTCAAACACAGCGAAATGATCTCCCGCTTGCGGTGCTTCTGAAAGCCCTGTAATTTCTACAGGTGTGCTAGGAAGAGCTTCTTTAAGACGACGACCAATGTCATTGGTCATGGTACGCACACGCCCATAGGTATTCCCTACAACGATAGGATCTTGTTGATGCAATGTCCCTTGTTGTACCAAGAGTGTAGCAACTGCTCCTTTTCCTTGGTCCAAACGAGCTTCAACAACTGTACCAATAGCACGAACAGATGGATCTGCTTTGAGGTCTTGAACTTCAGCAACAAGGAGGATTGTTTCAAGCAATTCTTCAATATTGGTATTCATTTTTGCAGAGATTTCTACAAATTCAGAATCTCCACCCCAACCTTGTGACATGACCTCATGTTCAGCTAATTCTTGAATCACACGTTGAGGATTTGCACCCGGTTTATCAATTTTATTGATGGCAACAATGATCGGTACGCCAGCAGCCTTAGAATGATTGATTGCTTCAATGGTTTGAGGCATTACGCCATCATCAGCAGCGACTACAAGGATTGTAATGTCAGTGACAGACGCTCCACGAGCACGCATAGAAGTAAAAGCTTCATGACCCGGAGTATCAAGGAAAGTAATTTTCTTGTCTTTAACATCAATCTGATAGGCACCGATATGCTGAGTGATTCCACCCGCTTCTCCCTCTGTCACACGAGATTGACGAAGACGGTCAAGTAATGTTGTTTTCCCGTGGTCAACGTGCCCCATAATAGTCACAACAGCAGGACGTTCAATCATTGATTCTTCATTGAGATAACCCTCCTCAACAAAGAGACGCTCAATATCAGACTTATCTTCTTCAACTTTCTTAACTGGTGTAATCCCATAATCCATGAGAATAAGTTCAAGTGTATCTTCATCAAGTGATTGGTTTTGATTGACCATCGTTCCCATCATGAAGAGTTTTTTGATAATTTCTGCTGGTTCACGTTTGATTGATTTTGCAATGTCTTGAACATTCATCCCTTCAACATATTCTACTGTTTCAGGAAGTTCATGGAATTTACGTTCTACAACTGGTGCTGGAGCAGATTGATTTTGTCTGCCACGTTTACCTTTTCCGCCTTTATTCCAGTTAGAATTACGAGCGTTACGCACTTGATTACGGTTGTCATTCACTCGTACTGGTCCACCTGGACGATTTTCACGGTCTTTAGGATCACGATTCTCATCGCCTGAGCGTTTATTGCGATCACGACGATTGTTCTTTCCGCCTGCAGGTGCTGAAAATACCTCTACAGAATTTGTTGACGGTGCATTGTCAAATTTATTTGAACGTTGTCCTTGCCCTTGGCTATTAGGTCGACGGTTATCTTGACGACGTTCTGAAGAACGTGGTGCTTCTTTTTTCACCTCTTCAGCACGTTTGACCACTTTAATTTGAATTTTTGGTTTACTTGGAAGAGTTTTCTTCTCTTCTTTTGCTTCAACCTTTGATGTTTCCTTCTCTATTTTAGGAGGTTTAACTTCTTTAGCTTTTGTTTCTGCCTTTGGAGTTTCAACTTCCTCAGCTGGTTCTGGTTGAGCTTCAGGGACAATTCCTAATTTCGCCTCTTCTTTAGCTTTAATACGAGCTAAAATCGTAGGGTCCTCAACAACAGCTTTTCCTTCAAAAGTACGTGGTGCGTCATCAGCTTTAGCTGTCGCTTTTGTTGTCGCTTTCGGTTTTGCTTCTTTTTTAGCTACTGCTTTGACTTCTTTCTTAGGTTCGGCTTTAGTTTCCGCCTTTTTAGGCTCAGCTTTTTTTGTTACAGCCTTTTTGGCTTTGGGTTTTTCTTCTTTTTCAGCTTTAACTTTTGATGTTGTTTTTGTTGAGCCTTTTTTCAAGCTAGACAAAATTTGTTTTTCTTCATCAGCTGTTACTGAACTTGAATGAGCTTTGACACTCAATCCTAATGTTTGTGCAGCAGAAACAAGGTCTGCATTCGCAATTCCTG
>WREM01000107.1 GCA_009779335.1 Streptococcaceae bacterium
AGATATTCTCGAAAAAATTCAACAATATTCTACCATTCTCATTCATCGCCATCTCAATCCAGATCCAGATGCCATCGGTTCGCAAGTGGGATTGCGTGAGATTCTTCGTGAAAAGTTCCCAGAAAAAACCATCCTTGCTGTTGGCTACGATGAACCTACACTTTGTCACCTAGCCCTGATGGATGAAGACTCTCATTTCCAACCTAATGCTAATTTTTTATCTATCATTTGTGATACTGCGAACACACCACGCATTGATAATAAGGCTTATGAGAACGCAGATTGCCTCATCAAGATTGACCATCACCCTAATGATGATGCCTATGGAGATTTATCATTTGTGGAACCTCAACGAAGTTCCACCTCTGAAATCATTACTTACTTTGCCTTAGAAATGGGACTGACTCTAACTGATTCATCTGCTCAACTTCTCTATTCAGGAATATTAGGAGACACAGGACGCTTTCTTTTCTCAACAAGCCCCGATACATTTCTCATTGCTTCACATCTAGCAAAATATAACTTTGATCGCCCTGCACTTTCTCGAGAACTCTCTTCTTTTGACGAGAAAGTTGCTCGATTGCAGGGTTATGTCTATGAAAACTTAGAAATTTCTAAGCAAGGAGCAGCCCGTATCATCCTCACTCAAGAAATTCTCAAGAAATATGGTGTACAAGATTCAGAAACTCACTCCATTGTAAACATTGCTGGAAACATCAGAACCGTTGAATCTTGGGCAGTTTTTGTAGAACAAGCTGACGGACATTTCCGAGTACGTATGCGTTCAAAATCTATACCGATCAATCAAATTGCTAAAAAACATGATGGGGGAGGTCATATTTTTGCTTCTGGAGCCAACTCCTACTCCGCAGAAGAGAACGAACAAATCTGGCAAGAATTCAATGATAATCTAAAATAACTTAAGGTTGAATTAATTTATCCTTGTTACAATAGACTTGTAAAGAAAGAAAGGATTATTTATGATAAAAAAATTACTTTTAGGTGTTTTTGCAGTACTTGTTGCTTTGACATTATCCGCTTGTGCCTCCACATCATCTAACACCAATCCCTCATCCAATACTGCACCCTCATCAAGTATTTCCTCATCAAGCACACAATCATCTTCAAATAACACTCCAACATCTAGTTCAAACACTGATACAAATGCTGGAGCATCTACAACAAATTAAAATAAAAAAACTGCCGATGGCAGTTTTTTATTTGTCTTCTAGATAGTACTCTTTAACTAATTTCAAATTATCATCAAATTCAAAAACAAGTGGTGGGAAGTTAGGAATTTCAACACCCATGATTTCATCATCTGAAAGCCCTTTGATGTGTTTTACAAGAGCACGAATAGAGTTCCCATGTGCACCAATAAATACATTTTTACCGTCTTTAAGTGATGGAGCGATATGATCTTCCCAGAATGGAAGAGCACGCTCCAATGTTACTTTAAGATTTTCAGCATCAGGGATGAGGGCATCTTCAAGGGATTGATAACGACGATCTGTATGAGCAGAATACTCATCATCTTTAGCCATTACTGGTGGCAATGTATCGTAAGAACGACGCCAGATATGAACTTGATCATCTCCATATTTCTCAGCAGCATCCCCTTTATTAAGACCAGTTAATCCACCATAATGACGTTCATTAAGACGCCAAGATTTAACAACTGGTACCCAGAGTTGATCTGAATATTCTAAAACATAGTTCGTTGTTTTGATGGCACGTTTGAGTACAGAAGTGTACGCTACATCAAATTCAATCCCAGCTTGTTTAACAAGCATTCCTGCTTTGATTGCTTCTTCTACACCTTGTTCAGCCAAATCCACATCAGCCCAACCTGTGAAAAGGTTTTTTTGATTCCATTCAGAAAGACCATGACGAGCAAATACTAATTTTACCATTGATTTTCTCCAATATTTTTATTTTTTACTTCTTTATTCTACACTATTTTACAGGTTTTTTCTAGGAAAAAGTTAATTATTTCCCTGCTTTTACTATTGCATCAGCATACATAGGCAATTCCTTCATTGTCGCTGTCGGTCCACCGAAGAAATAGACTTTATCATAATCCATTGTAATGACATGATGCTCTTTTACGGCTTTGAGATTTTGCCATACAGGGTTATTTTGCAAGGCTTGATATTGTGTTTGATCTGTACTTTTGAAATCTACAAAGATATAATCTGCATCAAAATCTTTCAAGCTTTCTGCATTGACTTCTGCATAACCTGTTCCTTTTGATAATTCTGCCATTTTAGCTGATTCCTTGAATCCTAAACCTGTAGTCAAGGTCTGTCCGCCACGAGCAAAATTATCTCCATAAGCGTAGATTTTATCTCCTTGAAGTTCTAACAATGAAACTGTTTTTTGACTTGGATTGATTCCCGCTTGTGATAATTTATCCTTTTGAGTCTTTGCTTCTTTATTGAACGTATCAAGGAAGCTTTGCTTGTCATTCTCACGATTAAGTAATTGGGCAAAATAATTCAATGAAGTATTCATATTTGTTAAATCTTGATAATTTACCAAAATCGTAGGGGCAATTTTTTGATAGTCAGCTACCTGTGTCTTGTCGACCGTAACGATTAAATCAGGTTTAGCTGCAATTAATTTTTCAAGATTAAATTGTGGTGAACCTAAATCTGTCATGTTCTTTTTCTGTGCGTCTGAAAGATATGGATTAGGATAGGCCCATGAGTCTGTTCCTACAACATTAGCTCCCAATGATAAGGCTTCATCGGGATAATTTTGAATGACCACTCGTTGAGGATTCTTAGGAATTTGTATATCACCGTTTAACGCATGAAACATAACCTTTTCATCGCTGTTAGACGATGTTGTTTTCGATGAGTTAGAGCAGGCAGTCAATGTGATTAAAGCAAAGAAAGCAACTGCAAGTGATAAAGTTTTTATATTTTTCATATTTTTTCTCCTAATTTTTTTGAATTAAATAGATATAGTATGGTGCTCCAACTAAGGCTAAAACAAAACCTATAGGCAAACTTGACGGAGCGATAATGATTTGAGATAGAAAATCTGCAAGAATAAGAATATTCACAGAAACAAGCATGGTCACCCACATTCGCTTACGATAAGAAAAGCCTACAATTTCTCTTGCAATATGTGGAGCAATAAGTCCTATAAATGCGAGTCCTCCCACTAGCAAAACACCTATAGAGGCAAAGAACAAAGCCAACAAATAGAGTCCTATTTTTGTTTTCTCAACATCAAGACCCAAACTGGATGCTACTTGAGAACCCAATGCTAACGTCTCCATTCTTTTAATGCAGAAAGAAAGTAGAATTATCCCCACAATTAGAAATACAAAATTTAGACTTACATAACCTAAATCCGTCTGCCAAACATCTCCCGATAACCAAATGGCTACTTGATTTAAATCAAATGAATTAATAGAAAGTTGTGCAATAGTAATTAATGATTGAAAGAGAGCCGTAATAGCTAGACCTGATAAAAGTATCCTAAAGTTTGAATAATTCTTCTTAATGGCAAGCTGATAAAGAACAAGAAAGGCTAAGCCTGCACCCAACAGGGCAAATAAAGGATAGGAAAATATCCAATTTCCTGTCAGGTTAAATTGATGACCAATGAAGAGAGCAAGGACTGCACCTGCACTGGCACCACTTGTAATCCCTAGTGTACTAGAATCTGCTAAAGGATTATCTACCGTAGATTGAATGATGAACCCCGCCAACGACAGGGCAATGGCAGCTATAATAACCGCAAATAAACGTGGAATCCGAAATTGTGGAATCAGTATCGATAAAACTTGTCCGTTTGTTGAACCTTGAGTTAAATCAAGAACAACAAGAAGCACCAAAACAACAATCAAAATAGATAGCATTAATTTCTTTTTCATTTGGCCTCCTGTCTAATCACATAGATGAAGAAGAAAGCACCAATGAGCA
>WREM01000108.1 GCA_009779335.1 Streptococcaceae bacterium
CACCAGTTTTTTCAAACTTAGCTGTCATATTTTCTCCTTTTAGGCAGCCATTCTCTGATTGCCCGATTTTTTCTACCTTACAAGAATAGCATAAATCAAGGTTTATTTCAAGAATTTTCTTATCTGTTTTCTTGTTATAAACCACATTGTTCCTTTTTAAAACCCGAATGTATTTTCATCCATCCAGCGTTGATGTTCTTCTTTACGTTTTTCTTCTTCTTCCCAATAGGGTTCATCTATTACTTCTATGTTTTTAATTTCTTCCAAACTCAAGTCATTCGCATCTTCATAGGTCAAAGACAGAATATCTTGATGATTTTTTTCAAATTCATCTGGAGTTAACCAACTTGCCTTATCATCTTCGCTAATTTGTCCATCAGTAACTCGTGCAACTTCTAAAGCCATGATATACACTGCTCGTTTATCTACAATTAAAATTTCCTTATAATCTGTCAGAATAACTAAAATTTCTCTCTTAGAAGGGAAATCTGTTATATAGTCATCCTCAAATTCAGCAGTAATAGGCTGCTGATCCAAAAGTTTCTTATGGAGTTTAATAATTTCAGAAGTTTTATAGCGTTCATCATCTTTCCAACGGGCATGAGCTAAACTTAATTGATTATAATCCAGTTCTACAGGCTCGTTCCATTGATTCCCTGAGATAGAAATATCTTGCCCATTAATTTTATCTGTCCACATTTTATGAGCTAAATCTTGAGCCCCTAATGACATTGTTTGGTTAAAGTCACCTTTGATTAATAGTTTCATTTATCAGAACCCAAATGTATTTTCGTCTATCCAACGTTGATAATCTTCCAAGCGTTTGTCATCTTCCGCCCATGTCGGGTCATTGATCACTTCCATAGTCTTGATTTCTTCCAAACTTAAATCTGTCGCTTCTTCATAAGTCAAAGATAAAACATCTTGATGATTTTTTTCAAATTCATCTGGATTTTGCCAAGTTACTTTATCATCTTCACTGATTTGTCCATCAATAGCTCGGGCAACTTCTAAAGCCATGATATACATTGCCCGCTTATCTACAGTCAACAACTCCAAATGTGAGGATGCGATGCGAAGACAGTCTCCATTAGAGGAATAATCTGTTGCAAAGGCATCTTCGAACGCTAATTGCAAAGTTTCATACAAATGAGAAAGAAGTGGAAATTCCAAGGGAATATCAGACCATTTTTCTCCAAATTTATTTAATCGAAGGCTTATAAAAAAATCTTCTTGGAGTGGTTCATCTCCGCCTGCATAAGAAATATCTAGTGGCTCGTTATTTTTTTCTACGTACCACATTTTCTCTGCTAATTCACGATAACCAAAAGCAATTTTCTTTGCGTAATCTCCTTTAATATATAATCTCAAATCTATTTACCTCCATTAGTTAAAAATTTATAAGCACTCCACATATTATTGACAATTTCTTGCTTGGCACCTGATTTAAGCCCTTTTAAATCAGACTGTTCTTTTACCCAGTCTGCTATGCTTTTCTTATCAGTGATGTTTTTAGCTTCCATGAACAAATCAAGATTGTATCCTGATTTCCCACCCCCTGACTGGACTTGAACCTTTCCACTCTGTGGCTCCGCATCTACTCGAATATTATCCACTTTCCGACCATTGACTCGTCCTGAAACTTTTTGTCCAAAACTTCGGCTTGGAGGTTTGACATTATTCACATCATTATACCCTTTGGCGAAAGAAATCTGTACGCCCCCACCTTGCTGAGTCCATTTACCAATCGCATCTCCAATAATCGCTCCTCCAGCAACTGTCGCCGAAAAACTCACACCCCCTACAGCCTCAGATGTACCAACTAAAGCAAGTACTCCACCAGAGAATGCTGTCCCTCCAAGGTCTATCGCTCCAAGTCCTACACCTACAAACATTGTACCAAGACCTTTCAAAAGCTCAGGGGAATTTGCTGTGAAAGCATCTTGCTGTGCCTGTGTTATTTCTTCACCTAATTGAAGGGTTAATTCAGAATCAAATACTCCATTTTTATAAACCCTGAAGCTGGAGCTATTCATCCCAGTTCGGATTTTTTCATTACTCACCGCAATGATGTTCCCTTCATCATCAAAAAGGAGAAGCTGATTCAGCTGTTTGATTGCCTCTGCCCATTGCTCAGGTGGAACATCTTTAAGAGCTTTTCGCATGGCTTCATCATAATAATCTCGTCCTTCGTCAGAAAGATAGAGCCCCTCACGTCCATTTTTGAGAGCAAGGTTTTTTTCAAAATCTACCACATTTTGTTTCTTCTCAGAAGTGAACCATGAACTATCAATTCCTACAGGAAGTTTATAGCTTCCTGTTTTCGTATCTACAACCGTTTGATTGAGAATAGTTACACCTTGCATGGCAATCTTAAGCTCAGTCAAGGTATTTGAAAAAAGCCCATTTACTTGAGATTGGAAAGTGTAAAGGGCTTGAAGTTTAGCTTCTGCCTCACTCAGTTGCTTTTGATACGCATTAAGCATCTGCTCAAGAGAATTATTCTCATATTGGAGATTCTCTAATGCAGTTTGTGCGATTGAGCCTGTAATCATGTCATTGGTTGTTTCAATCTGTAATTGCAAGATGGAAACCTGAGTCCTTAAGGTCACAATCAACTCTTCTTGAATATCAGAATCAATCAATGCCCATTGTTGGATATTCCAGTCTGCTGATTTGTAAGCATCAAGCTTATTCTTAAGAGCATCAATGGTTGACTTTACTCTCGAAATCGTAGGAATAACCAGTTCCTCAAACAAACCCTTTCCCGCAGTGAAGGCTGCTCCAGAAAGTGCTTTCCCATCTACTGCTTGAATCAGATGAGTGCTTCCCTGTGTTAATAAATCAAGAATATGCTCTGCTTCATTAATGTTACTCTCCATGCTGGAGATGAGAGTTTTAGAATCCTCTTGTACGACTCTTACCAAGGTAAGTTCCCTCTTTCTGTATTTAATCGTTCACGTTCCTCTTCCATTTGGTTCTGTGTGATACGATAAGCCTCATCAAGTTCCTGAACCTGACGATTGAAATTCCTATTTAATGCTTCATAGATAGCTTGATTTTCATAAGCGACTCTCTCCGCTTGTTTATCTCCAAGACCATGAAGTCTCTGATTTAACTCTCCCAATTTTCGATGTTGTTGCTTTAATTGAGAAGCTTGCTCATCAAGGAAATCTTCATGTTTTCGCTTTTCATGGGAAAGCTCATCTATTTTATTCTCTACTTCTTGAATCTGCCTTCCCAGTTGAACACGCTTCTCAGTACTTTTATCCTTTATCATCTCTTAAAATCCCCAGTTCATAGAAGCAAGATCTGTCGCATCTTGTTTATCCTGTACTTCAAATTTCTTAGCCAATTCAGGAAATTTTTCTGCTTGTTTATAAGTCGATTGAGAGAGATTTGAAATCTCAGTGAGCATTTCATTACACACTTTTTGACCGTCTAACATCCCCTGTATATTACTCCCCGTAAAATCTACATGCTTATCCTTAAGAAAAGAATCCTGCCCGGGAAATTTTGAAATGGCATTGAAGGCGGAATCTGTACTTGAAGCTATTTTTCCATTACCTGACATTGGCAATCTCCTTTAATTTTATACTTCTATTATAATACTTTGGACATCAAAATACTTTCTATAACATTTCACAAAATTATATTGTATAATTACCCTAAAATACAAATCAACATAAGACAGTCCTACTTCGGCAATTTAATTAAGTATCAGATACTACTTTAGATATTAAAGAGTAGTTAGATTAAATTTGCAATTTTCCTATTATTTTCAAAATTTTTGACATCTTCTTTTTTCAGAGCTATAATCTTCTTTATGGATAAATTTACAGAAAAAAATATAAATCAGGATGATTTAGATAATGCGAAAGAAGCCAAACGAAATTTA
>WREM01000109.1 GCA_009779335.1 Streptococcaceae bacterium
ACTAAAGACTCTCCTTATGCTCCCTTGGTATCTTCACGAAATATTGGTCTTGTTGTTGAGGATATGAATGAGTTAGATAAGAAAATGGCAATCCTCACAGAAAATGAGTATAAAAAAATGCTTGAGGCAGTAAGACCATGGCAAGAAGCAGTTTCTGAAGGTTTTTTCACCAAGCATGCACTTGTTAATTTGACACGAGGAATGGAATTAGGGTATGAAGACGTGATATATAAAGAAAGTAAGCAAGCCGACTATTCTGAATTTATTGAACAACTGACTCAAAAAATATTCTATTTCATGCACCATGACAATAGTGAAAAAAAAGATTATTTGAAATTTCTTCCTGATGGGAAAATAGAAAGTTTGGATAATGTATCAGCAAATAATTGGGAAATAGGGAATGACAAACTTTATATCCTTGATGAATATAAAGGACTTTCTTCAATATTTGATATTAGAGAAGGTTTTAATGCAATGCTCAGAGGACGTTATCTGAAGGAAGATATTCCTGCACTTCTCGTTGAAACAGACATGGAAGAATTAGAATTCATTGAGGTTGATCCAGACAAGGATAAAGGAGATTTAAGTACATTTGTAGAAAAAGATTCTGAAGAATACAAAAAACTTAAAGCCATTGCACAGGAAGGAAAGACCGTTGATGGATATGGCAATGGCAAGTACGTCGTCATTCCAAATGAAAAAATCTTTTATATCAATGATATGATAAAGGATGAGGAACTCGGTCTTTGGTATCATTTTGAAGAACCTCGTCACCAAGATGAAGAACTATGCAAGAAACTCATCGTTTATATGCCAACTTTCAACGCAATAAGTTCAACTTCTGCACATGCCCGTTTCTTTGGGGCAGGTTGGTTTGGCAGTCTTGGAGGGTATGCTCCTGCCAATACGCACATTATGCGTATATCTGAAAACAATCTTATTTCTGGCTCTTATATGATGGATACGAAGAATAATCCTAATTATGAAGAACAGATTCAATCGCTTATCAAAAAAGTAGCAAAGCAACATGAAATTCCAGAGACTAACATTGTCTTAATGGGAAATTCCAGAGGTGGAACTATTGCCTTGTTGCATGGGTTAATTGGAAATTATTCAGTCATGTCTTCAGACCCTATCGTCAACAGGGGAGAATGGCTAGCTGATGATAAAGATGAGCAGATGATTTTAGATGCAATTCCTGAAGATTTCACAGTACGTTTGAATAAACTTCTAAAAAATACAAAAATTGCAAAAGAAAACATCAAAATATTTACTCAAGAAAAAATTCAAATTACTTACCCATACATCGAGAAATTAAATCAAGATAAATTTGAGTTAATCAAATATGATTCAGAATTTTTTGGAGAGGATGATACAATGAATGGCAGAAACAGACATGGGTATTTCATTCAAAATACTCTACCTGTTCAGCGAGATACAGTGTACACTATTCTCAATTCATTTGATCCTAAAAAGCCAGAAGAAGAGATGGAAGAAAAGTAAATATAGAAAAACAAGTGAAAACTTGTTTTTTTGAATATTGACAAAATCTTAATATTTGGTATGATAGAAAAATAGAAAATTCTGAAAGGATTTTGAATGGCACATTTTATTTATGATTTTCCCTTAGTTGGACTCGCAGATAATGTGGAGTTAGAGGATGTCTCTTCAACGAAAGGAACAGCATATAAAGTAACAGCTGAATTTCTTAATGTTCGTGATTATCCAAGTCTCAGTCGAGGTCAGATTCTCAGCTCATTTCCTAAGGGGAAAGCACTTTATATTGAAAACACCGTACGTCATGAACACATGGACTGGGGGAAATTTACAGGTCAGACAGGGAAAAAGTGTTATGTTTCCATGTCAAATCTTGAAAAGGAATAGCACAAGAGTGCTATTCTTCTTTTGTTTTTTGGTTAATATTCTAATGAAATATGATAAAATTAATCTATGAACACTCAGTCAAGAATGAAAGAACTTACAGATTTACTCAATCAGTATGCTCATGAATACTATACCATGGATAATCCGTCTGTGGAAGATGCAGAATATGACAGACTTTATCGTGAGCTTGTCAGCCTAGAAGAAGAAAATCCGCAATATATCCGTGCAGACTCACCAACGCATCGTACGGGAGATAGAATACTTTCTGGATTTGAAAAATATATACATGAATACAATCTTTATAGTCTGCAAGATGCTTTTTCTCGTGAGGAATTAGAGGCATTTGATGCCCGTGTGCGAAAGCTGATAGAAAATCCAAAGTATCTCTGTGAATTAAAGATTGATGGTCTTTCGCTCTCCTTAACCTATCAATCAGGGATACTTGAAACAGCAGCAACACGTGGGGATGGAACCATTGGTGAAAATATCACAGAGAATGTCAGACGCATCAAAGATGTCCCGTTAAAACTATCTGATCCCATAGATATTACTGTGCGTGGGGAAGCCTATCTGCCACGAGCAAATTTTTCTAAACTTAATCAGGAGCGAGAATTGGAAGGGTTATCGAGCTTCGCTAATCCAAGAAATGCGGCAGCAGGAACTTTACGACAATTAGATACAAAGGTCGTCGCTGAGCGTGGTTTAGCAACGTTTCTCTATCAAGAGGCAAGTCCTGAGACCAACTCAACACAAGAAGAAGTCTTAGAATATTTTGAGAAACTTGGTTTTCAGGTTAATCCACAACGTGTATTTGCAAAATCTATGGATGAAATCTGGAGCTTTATAGAAGACATGGAGAAACTAAGAGATTCTCTTGAATATGACATTGACGGTATTGTCATTAAAGTTAATAATTTAGCCGAGCAAGAAGAATTAGGGTTTACTGTAAAAGCACCACGTTGGGCTATTGCTTATAAATTTCCTGCAGAAATTGCTCAAACGGAGATATTATCTGTAGATTGGACAGTAGGGCGAACTGGGGTTGTAACTCCAACAGCAAACATGACACCCGTACTATTGGCTCAAACTACGGTTGCCCGTGCGACATTGCATAATGTAGATTATATCAAGGATAAAGACATTCGTCTGCACGACAAGGTCTTGATTTACAAGGCTGGGGATATTATCCCTGCTGTGCAACGTGTCCTTTTAGACGAGAGGATAGATCAAGTCACCGAGCTTGAAATCCCGCAATTTTGTCCAGAATGTCAGTCTGAACTTTTGCATTATGAGGATGAGGTGGCTTTACGCTGTGTCAACCCTTTATGTCCCGCACAAAACAGAGAAAAACTCATTCATTTCGCTTCACGTGGAGCCATGAACATATCAGGGATAGGAGATGCTGTTATTACTCAACTTTTTGAGAAGCAACTCATAAAAGATGTGGCGGATTTGTATAAATTAACAGTGGAAGACTTACTGACCTTAGACAAGGTAAAAGAAAAATCGGCAGAAAAACTTATTCAAGCCATTCAAAATTCCAAACAAATGTCAGCAGAAAAACTGCTTTTTGGTCTGGGTATTCGTCATGTGGGATCCAAAGCTGCAAAAATTTTATTGGAGAAATTTGAAAATTTGAGGGCATTGATTCAAGCATCTGAGGAGGAAATTGCAGAAATTCCTAGTCTTGGAAGCGTGATTGCAAAGGGTCTAACCGATTATTTTGCAACGGAAGGAAGTCAAATCCTGATCAAAGAACTTGAAGATCAAGGAGTCAATTTTGAATATTTAGGTGTCAAATCCATGTCAGATGGTGTCTTATCTGGGAAGACGGTCGTACTTACTGGAAAGTTGACCCAATTTACCCGTACAGAAGTCAAAGAAAAACTAGAAGCGTTAGGAGCTAATGTTTCTGGCTCAGTATCCAAAAAGACGAATATCGTCATTGCAGGAGAAGATGCAGGCTCAAAATTAGCA
>WREM01000110.1 GCA_009779335.1 Streptococcaceae bacterium
ATTATTGATGTGTTCCTTATACTCATCTGGACCGATAACACCATTAATCTCATAGATGTCTTTATCTTCATTGTAGTCCAGACGACTTGCCCAAAACTTAGCTGTATCAATGAGAATTTCGTATCCTCTGCGTCGGGCAAATTTCTCATCTCCTGTAACATCTAGGTACTGCTTAATTCCTATTGCCACATCTGATGTGATGTGTTGCTCGATAAATCCTGACCAAATTTTTGTCGGTTGACCTGTAACAATATCTGCAGCTCCCCATACCGGAGTCACTTCTCCATCATCCGGCCACGCCGCCTCCCAAGGATACTGAGCCCCATCATAATCATTGCTTGAAGCCTTCTTATGTGCTCCTTCAAGTCCTAGATAACGATAAGTAACCAATCTTCTTGCGATTTTTGGATGGGTAAAGGTGAAATAAGGTAACATGAAGATTTCTGTATCCCAGAAGGTATGCCCCTTATAACCTTCTCCTGACAATCCTTTGGCTCCAATGTTCATGCGTTCATCATGACCGGGTGTCATCACGTGCAGATGATATTGAGCAAAGCGAACAGCCAACTGATCTTTAGGATTCATACTCTCAATCGTGATTGGATGCTTATCCCAAATCTCTTGCCATGATTGTGCCGATTGCTCGAGAAGTTGATCAAAGGTAAATTGTTCAAAATACTCTAGATTTTCTATAGCAATATCACGCATGGCTTTGATCGAGTGGTTTGCCAAATCATTATCAATAGATGTAAAGATATTGGCACGTTTTTCAATAGTTTCTGTGCTATTTCCTACTAGCTCAAATTTATAAATGCCGTAAAAACTACGTCGTCCCGTTTCTGGACGTTGAATCATATCCTTAGCTGAGAAATAATGTGCCATAGAAAGCACAAAGTCAATCTTAGAATGAGTGGTTTGTGGCATCATTTGAATGTATTTACCATCCACTAGACCCTTGTCCCCATCTGTAAAATGCTGACTTCCACTATTAGTAACCTGACCATCAATACCTGAACGTACTTCTAACTTCAAGGTTTGGTCTGTCAAGTTTTCAATCTTGACTTGACTTGCCATCAAGTGACGATTTTCCTTAGAGACAAAACGTCGGAATTGGAAACTCAAATGATAACCCTTATGCTTCCAAATGAAGTGACGTGTCAATTCCCCATTTTTGAGATTGAGCGTTTTCTTATAGCTCTCTACTACTCCTTTATTGAGGTGGAAGCGATCTCCATTGACATAAACCTCTATTTGCCACATATCAGGCACATTAGGAAGCTCTGTCACTTCATTTTCGTCAAAAGTATTAAAGGTCCCTGCAACAAATGTATTGCGTGTGGTATGGTTATACATTTCTTCTTCGGCACTACGTGTCCCCATATAACCGTTACCTAAACACATGATAGATTCTGTTTTACCTAGATAATTGGGATTAAACTGATTCTGTGAAATCGTCCAATCGCTGTATGATAGATATGTTTCCAATTTTTTGCTCCTAACAATAAATTATTTCTTAAAATTTTTATCAAAATAATGCTGATTACGGAAGACCAAGACAATACTTCCGAATAAATAAATACCTATAATCAATATAATTTTCACGTGCAATATCAGCCCTACTATCAATAAGGGCACACCATAAATTAAATAGGCTTTCAAATACCGTCTAGGCTCATAATCATTACGATAGAACCATGCGATAATATAAGCTACAACAATGGTTCCTATGAATAGAAACGCTAAAGGGAGTGTACTAAGATTTGCCATAAACAACCACCTGACTTTTTCCTATCCAATCATGCAAGAACTTACCACTCAAGGCATACATGATACAAGAGATAGAGAGAATAACGAGTCCTACCATGAAAGGCAGAAAATATAATAATTTCGCAAATTCTCGTTGTCCCACATCTAAAAAATTAGGAGAGGGCGTTTGAACTTTTAATCTTGCAAAGTATTTACCAATAGTGCGTCCTTCAAAGTTCGACACTGCAACCACATTATAAATGCAAAACATGACTGCTGAACTCAGACTAGCAAAACTGGCATTGCTTTTGAATACAATTGATGCAAGAAACAGACAAGGCAGATAAACAACAATCAAATCAATCAGACTGCTCAGTCCCCTTTGTACGAAAAGCAAGCTCCTCATCTTTTTCTCCCAACTTTAAATGATACATTCTTATTATAATGCAAGCGTTCTCATTTGTCAAGGATTTATTAATTTTGAGCGACATTATTATTGATATTTTTATTTCCCAAATAAAAAAATCACTGTAAGGTGATTTTTATTTACTCAAGGCTTTCTTAGCTGTATCTGCTAATTTTTCAAATCCTTTTGGATCATCAATAGCGATAGCTGAGAGCATTTTACGATTAACTTCAACTTCTGCGAGTTTAAGTCCGTGCATCATTTTGCTGTAAGACAATCCATTCATACGAGCTGCCGCATTGATACGTGCAATCCATAATTTACGGAAGTCACGTTTCTTTTGACGACGATCACGGAATGCATAGTAATAAGAGTTCATTACTTGTTCTTTGGCTGTACGGAAGAGTGTATGTTTCGCTCCATAGTAACCTTTTGCAAGTTTTAATATACGTTTACGGCGTTTGCGAGTTGCAACGCTACCTTTAACACGTGCCATTTGTGTTCTCCTTTAATTCTTAACTTTTTAATGAAATTTTATTTTTCTGAATTGAATAAAAATTACTAGAAATTTGTAAGCAGTAATTTTTATATCTTAACGCATTGCCCACCTGCCGAAGTATTGCTTCAACAACGGTGATTGCTTAACGCATAGTCCACCTGCCGAAGCATTGCTTCAGCAACGGTGATTGCTCCTTAGAAATAATCAAAGATTATTTCATAGTCGCAACCATACGTTTGATACGGCGGAAGTCTCCACGTGATACCATAGAGGCTTTACGCAAATGACGACGTTGTTTTTTAGTTTTCCCGTGGAAACGGTGAGATGTGTACGCACTGAAGCGTTTCAATCCACCTGAACCAGTACGTTTGAAACGTTTAGCAGAACCACGATGTGTTTTTTGTTTAGGCATTTTTATTCTCCCTATTATTTTATTTTTTTCGATGCCATGTTCTAACGAGGACTTATTTTTAATGGATCCGAGAGCCATTCGCCTTATTGCTTTAGCAATTTAGCAAGAATGGACCAGCGAGGAACTATTTTTTAATGGGTCCGAGCTGTAAGAACATTTGACGGCCATCCATTTTAGCTTTTTGTTCCACAGTTGCAACATCTTTAGTTGCTTCTGCGAAATCATCAAGGACTTTTCTACCCACATCTTGGTGAGTAATCATACGACCTTTGAACCGAATAGAAACTTTGACTTTATTTCCTTTTTCAAGGAATTTGACTGCCTGACCTAACTTAGTATCAAAGTCATGCTTGTCAATAACTGGACTAAGACGAATTTCCTTCAAAGTAACTGTTGATTGTTTCTTCTTGGCTTCTTTGTCTTTTTTCTTCTGCTCAAACATGAATTTCGTATAGTCCATGATTTTTGCAACAGGTGGTTCTTGATTGGAAATCAAGACCAAGTCCATGTCCAAAGTTTCAGCTTGTGAGAGAGCGTCAGCAATAGGTGTTACCCCATGTTGTTCGCCATCTGCACCGATAAGTCGTACTTCCTTTGCATGAATTTGTTCGTTCATCAAAGGTTTACGGTTGTCTTGTTTTGCTATTTCTTTTCCCTCCTATAATTTTGTTTGAAAAGAAAAGCGAGATACCGTCAATAGATACCCCGCTAAATGAATAAGTCCGTTATGAATCTTTCATTTGTCAGCCCAGAGCTATTGCTACTAAGGCGAGAAGCGGGTGC
>WREM01000111.1 GCA_009779335.1 Streptococcaceae bacterium
TAATTTCACGACTATTGATACTATTCCAAAGATTAAAACTGAAAATAAAAGTCTATTTTTTACTATTGGTACAACAGATGCGGAAGAATTCATGACAAATCTGAATAAATTCCTTGAAACTCATACCAATACAAAAATTTATCTCTATACAGTCAATCCAGAACAGAATAAAATAATAACTGAAAGTATCCCTGAAAAATTCAAAGAACAGATTGAAGTTTTATTTAACACTCCAATACAAATAGTAGAAGAAAAAGTTGCACAATCTGAAGCCTATATATTTTGCCATGAAGGTCTAGCTGTGCAAATATCAGAAGAATGGGAAAGGGCTATAGGAGCACATCTTCCGGTTTTTACCCTGCCGACTTTAGAAGGTTTAGATGTCTATATCAATCGTGATAGCGGACGTGTGGTGAGTAAAGAAAATTTGTTTAATGTATTAGAACAATTTTTATCTATGTCAGACTATCGGTCTTATGCAGATGACCCCAAAGGATTTCAAGAACAATTTTCAGTTGAAAAGACTGGAGAACGTTGGTTAGAAATACTAAATGACAAGAGTATTCAACTATAAATACAAAAATTTTGGAGAAGTTTTATGACTTATTGGATTACAAGACTAGCAGCGGATGAACAGGCTAGTCAGACAGCTAGTGGTATCATAGCCAATCAAAAATCTGCTGAAGCTGCATCAAAGATTGGTTTTAAAGAATTGCACTATCCACGATTTGATGCAGGGATGCTACAAAATGAAACAGTAGCTGAAAGAAGTCAGCATCTTGAAGCTTTAACCGCAGGTGTATTGCCCGGAGATATTGTCATCATTCAATATCCCATGTGGACAAATAATGTCGCATTTGAACGTGAATTTATGGACTATATTAAGAATAAAAAATCCGCAAAGACAGCTGCTTTGGTTTGGGATGTTTTGTCATGGATTTATGATGACCGAGAACGTGATTATAGCAAAGATCCATCCTTATGGATGCTTAGTCGTGTAGATCTTGTTATTGCGGGTAATCCCAAAATTGCTCATCGCCTTCGTGAAGAAGGGAAAGTGACTCCTCCTATATTATCTATGGACTCGGCAGATCATCTTTATAGTGGAGCACTTGCAGATAAGAAATTTGAAAAGAAACTCTTCCATGTGACTACTGGTGTCAATGCAAATATGGTTAATAATTATACAGCCAAGACACCATTTTATTTTATTGGTCCCTCTCCTGAAGTAAAAGAACATAGAGATAATATTCATTTATTAGGGCAAATGCAAGTAGAAAAAATTCCATCATTTTTGGATGGTGGCTTTGGTGTCGTGCACTACGCACCACACAGTAAATATAAAATGCAAAGTTATGGAGCGTATAAAAATCCTCAGAAGCTTTCTTTATTTCTGACTGCTGGAATCCCTCCAATAGTTGATTCACATTCCGCACATGCCAAATGGATTGCTGAGCAAGGTGTTGGTATAGTATTAGATGATCTCAATGAAATAGATCAAGTATTAGAGAAGCTGACAGAAGAAGACTATCGTAAAATGCTCACTGCATTACGTCCATGGCAAAAGGCTTCGCAAACAGGATATTTCACAAAACGTGCCTGTATGGAAGCAGTACGGATATTGGAATTAGATTTTACAGATACTCTAACTGAACAAAAAATGGATAAGGAAGTGGAGTAAACATGACATATTGGATTACAAGTCTTATAAGTAGTGTACGAGATGAAAACACGGCTCGTGCTCTATTCATTATGAGTCAGAATACAGCGAAATCTGCTTCAGAACTAGGATTTAAGACTATTTCATATAATCTTTTTCAAGATTTGGCCTATGACCAACAACGCAGAACAAGAATCATTAAATCTCTTTTGGATCCTGTTCAACCGGGGGATACAGTCGTTATTCAATATCCTTTGTGGATTACCAATGCAAATTTTGCCCTCGAATTTTTTGATTATCTTAAAGATAAAAGAAAAGCAAAGATGGTCGGTCTTCTTCATGATGTTAACCCTTATATGAGAAATGAAGAACTAGATGTAGATGAGAACTTTGATCTCAAGCAACTCAGAAAATTTGATATGCTTCTAGTGGCGAATGACAAGATTGGGGGACGTCTCAAATCAGATAAAGTAGATGTTCCCATGGTTTCTATGCACATCTGGGATTATCACTACAATGGCCCTATTCGAGATAAGGCGTTCAAAAAGGAACTCTATTTTATCGGAGGGCGGCAGATCAAAGAACTTGATTATACCGCATCCACACCATTAACGGTCGTTGGAAGAACGCCACGTCGTGATGATCTAGATGCCATTGAAGCATTGACTATGTTGCCTGTTATCCCTTCAAATGATTTGGTGAATTGGTTTGATGGTGGATTTGGATTGGTTGAAAGTCAGAATATCCTTGAAAAATCAAACTTTAATTTCCAAGAATACAATAAATGGAACAATCCAACCAAGCTTTCATTGTACATTGCATCAGGTCTTCCTGTTGTGGTATCTCATCACTCTCCTCATGCAGAATGGATAAAAGAAAAAGGAATTGGAATAGTTCTTGATAATCTTAATGAAATAGACGATGTCTTTGCAACAATGACAGAAGAAGATTATAAGAAAATGCTCAAAGCCATTGAACCATGGCAGAGAGCAGTTACCTCAGGATTATTTATTAAACGTGCCTTGTTGCAAATTGAACGGGTGTTAGAACTAGGCTTTGACGATGTGACCGTCAAATAGAAAGAAAAAAGATGACAATTTATCATATTAACAAAGGAATTGGACGTGCATCAAGTGGTATTGAATATGCACAAAAATATCGATACAATCTGGTCAAAGATTTTCCAGAAAAGCAATATTTCGTATATACAAACAACATAGCTTCCAACTATGTGAATTTTACTGATAAAATCGGGATTGACTCAACATTTACCATGAGTGCCTATAAGGTAATGGCAGGTCAGAAAAATCATGCTTCAACACTAACGGTTGAAGATTATGAGAGTACTCTATCAGAAGATTACAGAAGAATAGATCAGACAGATACTTTTGTTACCTTTGAAAAAATGGATGTAGAAAATGATTTTCAAAGCGATGGAGTAGTCTATAAAGTATGGTTATTACCTGAAAACGGAAATGTTGATCGTGTAGATGTTCTGGTCAATCAAAAACTTATGGAAGTGCATTATTATAGCGATCGCTTGACACAAATCCAATATCATAATAGCGGTCAAATGAACGCTGCCTACTTCTATGATGAAGAAGGTCATCTTTCTATGCGACAATATTATCGAGAAGGGAATATTGAGCTTACATTAGTTGACGATTTAGTCATTCAAGGGCGTCATAATTTCTATTCAGAGTTTTTCAAGCGTCTCAAATTTGCTAAAGGCGATATTGTGCTCATTGATCGAAACCAAGATATTGGTGATGCGATTTTTCCAAATGTCAACGATGCGAAACTCGTTGCCGTGGTTCATGCCGAGCATTTCTCCAAACGTATTGAAGTTGAAGATTGGGTGCTTTGGAATAATTTCTACGAATATATCTTTACGAACGCTAAATATGTCGATCGTATCGTTGTTTCTACAGAAAAACAAGAAGAAATACTCAGTCAGCAATTTGATCTTATCGATACAAAAGATTATGCTATTCAGACTATCCCAGTAGGCTCTATCCCAGAGATTGCTGATGGAAAGGAAGTCGAACAGAATAAATATCATTTCTTGACTGTGTCACGACTTGCAGTTGAAAAACACATTGATGTATTGATTAAGGCTGTGGCAAAAGCAAAACCTCAAGTCCCTGAACTTCAATTCTCTGTCTATGGATCTGGAAA
>WREM01000112.1 GCA_009779335.1 Streptococcaceae bacterium
GCATTGGCAAATGACATTCCAGCGAGAGTTGCTGCATGGTGCATGTTGGCACGAGCCACTTGCCCTTCTTTACTTGGTTGAGAAGGGTCATATTTATAGGAAGTGGTCAGATTCTCAAAGATAAGCTTGATGGCACGAAGAGAATAAGGTTTCGTATAGTCTGAAGAAAGTACAGAAACATAAGATTCAAGAGCATGACTCAATGCGTCTATTCCTGAGAGAGCCACAGTACGTTTTGGTACGGTCATGACAAATTCAGGATCCACAATGGCAATATCAGGTGTTAATTGATAGTCAGCTAATGGGTACTTGACGTGTGTCTCATCATCAGTAATGACAGCAAACGGTGTTACCTCTGAACCTGTCCCTGAAGTTGTAGGAATACAGACCAGTTGAGTTAAATCTTGTTGTCCGAATTTAACGATACGTTTGCGAATATCCACAAATTTCTGAGCCAATTCTTCAAAGAGTGTTTTGAGAGATTGGTCATCGTTCAAATCTACCTTGCCAGCCATAGCATCTTCATAGATGAGACGTCCGATTTTAGCAGCATCAAGGGGAGAACCTCCACCCAGAGCGATGACTGTATCAGGCTTGAATGCAGCCATTTGACGAGCGATTTCAATGGCTTGGCTGAGTGTAGGGTCAGGCAATACACTTGAGAATATACTTGTCTGAATAGATTGATGATGTAAAGTGAGCTGGTCTAAGACTTGTTGCACAAAGCCGAATTGTAACATCCCTGAATCAGTAACAATAAAGGCACGTTTCGTATTTGGCAACTCTTGCAAGTAAGAAATAGAGTTGTTTTCATAGTAGATTTCTTTTGGCAGACGAATCCATTGCGGACGATTACGACGACGTGCCACTGTTTTAATATTCAATAAATCACCTGTACTCAAATTATGTGAAAATGAGTTCTTTCCCCATGAACCTGTTCCTAATGTCAATGATGGACGCATAGCATCGGTATAGATACCCCCTACTCCACCAATGGAATCAGGTTGATTGACAATTAGGCGAGAGGCATCGACCTTATCTGCAAATTCCTTAACAAAAGGATCATCTTGTGCTCCGATTTGGATGGCTGCATTGTGTCCTGCTCCCTGATAATTAAGTAGTTTTTGTACAATTTCAATGGCATTATCTCGAGAGTCAGATTTATAGATAGAGAGGAGAGGACTGAGTTTTTCTGAAGATAAGGGCTCTCCGATTTTCTTTTCATCTAATTCAAAGAGTAGGACGTCCTTGCCTGTTGGGACTTTGACACCTGCCTGCTCAGCAATCCATGGTGCAGGTCGTCCTGCGA
Source organism: Streptococcaceae bacterium (assembly GCA_009779335.1). Taxonomy (GTDB): domain Bacteria; phylum Bacillota; class Bacilli; order Lactobacillales; family Streptococcaceae; genus Lactococcus. Next base: position 1,310 of record WREM01000112.1, read on the forward strand.
CAGGACCAGTAACTCCCCAACCCTCGCCTTCACGATGAACAAAGACATAATCTTCCATTTTCTTATAGTCTTTCTTCGGCACTAGATAGGCTCCATGACTTTGAAGCTTTTCCAAGAATTCGTCATAGATTTCTTTTGCGACCACAGCAGAATTTTCAGTGGCACAAATCATTCCATTGTCAAAGCGTTTAGAGAGGAGAAGATCATCCACAGCACGGTCAATATTGGCAGTTTTGTCAATATAAATGGCTCCATTTCCTGCTCCTACCCCAAGAGAAGGATTCCCCGATTTGAGTGCGGCATTGACCATCCCCGGTCCACCAGTTGCTAGAATTGTTGCGATTTGAGGATTTTGAAGTAGGGCAGTTGTTGCATAGAGGCTAGGCTCCTTAATCCATTGGATGAAATCTTTGGGAGCTCCTGCTTTTATCCCTGCTTCATAAACAATCTTCGCTGCGTGGGCAGATGATTTCTGAGCTTGTGGATGGAAGGCGAAGACAATGATATTTCGAGTTTTTGCAGCCATGAGTGACTTGAAGATGGTTGTGGAAGTGGGGTTGGTTGTAGGAACGATTCCTGCAAGTACACCTAGAGGAGCAGCAATTTCAACAGAACCTGCAACCTTATTTTCACTGATAACGCCAACGGTCTTATCATCTTTGATGGAATGATAAACAAACTCTGATGCAAACTTATTCTTGGTATCTTTGTCTTCGACAACACCACGACCTGTCTCACTTTGAGCTTCATAGGCAAGTTGGAGTGAATGTTCAGAAGCCGCTAATGCCATCGCTCCTACAATCGTATCCACTTGCTCTTGAGAATAACTCTGGAAAAGACTAGCGGCAGTTTTCGCTTTTTTTACTAAAGTGGCAACAGAGCGTTCAGCCTTTTCGGTTAATTTTGATTGTTCAGCAGGAGTGAGTGTTTTTTTCTTTTTTTCTACCATGATAGAATTCCTTTTCTAATGTTGTATATGTTTTTTAGTAATTGTGAAGATTTTCACATAATGTGTCAAAAAATAGTTGCCTATTTTTAATGAAGGGGTAAGACACAGGTTCCTTCTGGAGAATAGACGTCCTTCTGAACCAAAGTGAGTGTTCCATCTGCTTTTGAACGACGGAAGAGGGTAAGATTATCACTGTCTTGATTAGCGACAATGAGAAAGTCTTCATTTTTTGAAAAATTGAAGTCACGAGGTGTTTGACCTTCAGTCGAGACAAAGCCAAGGAGATGAATCTTAGTTCCCAAAGGACTGACCTTATAAATGGCAATGGAATCATGTCCACGATTGGAGATATAGAGGTAGTTTCCGTCAGAGGACAGGCGAATGGCACCGACATTATTTTTACCTGTGAAATCATCAGGAAGTGTAGACAAGGTTTGGAGAAGTGAAAATTTTCCCGTTTCAGCATTGTAACTCAATACCTCAACCGTTGAATTAAGCTCCCCTGCTAGAAAGGCTGTCTTATCATTAGGGTGGAAGACCAAATGTCTAGCCCCTGTCCCGTCGCCTGCTCGATAAAGACTGACGAGGGTTAAGAGCCCTTCTTCGTTGACATTATAGACAGTAACCTCATCTGTTCCTAAATCGCAAGTAACGACACGCTGATCAGGAGTAAGTCCTGCATAATGGATATGAGCACTGGCTTGTTCTGGTCGAGGTCCGGCCCCCTGATGCTTAATAGAATCCACAAGTGTCAATGAACCATTGCTCTCTATCTTATAGACTCGCAATTCACCCAAATGATAATTAGACCCATAAACCAGCTGTCTTTTCTCATCAATGAAGACATGAGCCAGAGGGGCTCCTGTGCTTGTCACATTTCCTAAATGCTCCGTTGAGGTCGTATTGATTTGAAAAGCACCAATACCTCCACCGTTTTCATCTGCAGCACAGGTATAAAGTCTATTCTTCTCACTGACAGCCAGATAAGTGGGGTTCTGAATAGCAGCAAAGGGGAGTAGATTTGACAATTCCTCTTTTTCTGTGTCCAGTATAATGCTATAGACACCTGCAGATTCACGTCGAGTATATCCACCGATAAGGATTTTTTCTTTCATATAGAATCTCCCTTCAAAATTCATTGTTATATTGTATATTTTATCACAAAAAAACGTTTTCATATAATATTTTTAATTGAAAAGTCAAAAATAAAAATATAAAAAATACCCCTTCCACATAAAATTTCAAAAATTCGTTTAGTGTACACTAAACGTAGCTGTGCTTGACAGACAGCTACGAACACTAATGGAGAACTTTATATAAAAAATAGGAGTGGAAATGTCAAATGGAAAAGTTTCAAAATCATCTGAAAAAACATAAGATAATCATTATTGCGTCCATTGTTGGAATAATATTTTTGACAGGAGGCTTGATTTTCTCTTATAACATTTCTACTGCTCGACATAGTTTAAGTCAAGTTGAGAATATAATAAATACAGCAGAGAGCAATAAATA